>NZ_RQES01000010.1:0-300000 GCF_004769405.1 Leptospira selangorensis | reverse complement strand
TCATTAAGATCCTATGAACAGGAAATCCTTCTTCAGCTATTTGGATTGCCGGTTTACTAACTTCTTCAAAAGATTTTGTGCCGTATTTTTTGAGTAATGCAACGATCACATCAGGAGATGCGGGAACCAATTGAGAAGAATATTTTAACATTGGGATGGATTCATGCCCTCTAGATTTAAAATATTCTATCGTAGCTTTTGCGGGTGCAGTCCCAACTCCAATATAACTATGTACTTTTTTATCAGCTTGGTCATAGTAAAGTAGAGGGGCCACGCCAGGAAAAGACGCCTCTTCTCCTTGGGTTACATTCAGAACTAAAAGAGCTGCCACTCCTGCATCTGCCGCATTTCCACCCTTCTCCAAAATTTCCAAAGCTGCTTTGGTAGCCAGTGGATGACCGCTTGCTACCATTAATTTAGAACCTTGGGCGGTAGGTCTTTCCGTATGATATGGATCTTGGAAACTCATCGTTTCTCCAGGTCCGGAAGTTGCGTAATAGAATATTGCAAGAACTAGAACGACTACTAAGATTCCCGATAAAGAATACGTTAGGATTTTTTTCATGATTTCCTCTTCACTGCGAGAGGATCGTTCTAATTCTTTCGAAAGAACGAGCAAGATTTTTTTATATTGGAAAGCCTCGAAAGGAATGAACGTAATTTTTAACTTTTAAATAGTAGTATAGTCCAATCATAGACTGGGAATTCGAAAAAATCTCCCGGTCTGACTTATAGAGGCATAACTTTGAGCAAACGTTTTTCTTTTCATTATGCTTGGATCGTTTTGATCGTTACATTCTTTACTTTGATCGTTGCCGCTGGGGTGAGGTCCATGCCCGGAATTCTGATCGTTCCTCTCGAAAAAGAATTCGGTTGGAATAGATCCGCCATTTCTTTTGCGGTCTCAGTGAACTTATTATTATACGGACTTGTAGGACCGTTTGCCGCGGGGCTCATGAATCGTTTTGGCATAAAACGAATTATGGTATTTGCACTCGGACTATTGATCTCAGGAATTCTGCTAACAACGATTATGCGGACAAACTGGGAATTAGTAGTTCTTTGGGGAGTGATGGTCGGATTTGGATCCGGAATGGCGGCTTTAGTTTTAGGAGCTACAGTGGTCAATCGTTGGTTCGTTTCTCATAGAGGACTTCTCATGGGAATTCTGACTGCAAGCACTGCAACCGGGCAAATCATCTTTCTTCCATTTTTAGCTTCTCTTACGGAACAAGAAGGATGGAGAAACGCAGTCTATGCTGTGGCTTCTATATTAGGAATACTTCTTCCTACTGTGTTCTTCTTAATGAAAGATTCTCCTAAACAATCCGGACTCTTACCTTATGGGGCAAAAAGTGAAGAAGAAGGGATCTTACCTGTTTCCGGAAATCCATTCATGGAAGCGATCTCCGCATTAAGAGTCGGATTGAGATCCAGAAACTTCTGGCTTCTTGCAGGAAGTTTTTTTGTATGTGGAGCCAGTACAAACGGTCTCGTTGGAACTCACTTAGTTCCGGCATGTTCTGATCATGGAATTCCAGAAGTACGAGCGGCGGGGCTTTTGGCATTGATGGGAATTTTCGATCTGATCGGAACAGTCGGATCAGGTTGGTTATCCGACAGAGTGAATAACAAAATTCTGTTATTTATGTATTATGGATTAAGAGGGATTTCCTTACTATTATTACCTCAAGCATTTGATCCTGAATCGAACAAACTTTCTATATTTGCAGTTTTTTACGGATTAGATTGGATTGCTACTGTTCCGCCTACGGTTGCATTGACCGCTAAAATATTCGGAAGAGAAAAAGTAGGATTGATGTTCGGTTGGGTAGTTGCCTTCCATCAAATCGGAGCAGCTGTTGCTGCATTCGGAGCGGGGTATATCCGAACTGTACAAGGGGAATACGATCTTGCATTCATGTTTGCAGGAGCATTATGTGTGATTACTGCGCTTGGGATCTTTGCGGTATCAACTGAAAAGGAAGAAGGAAAACTTCCAGAAACACCTGAGTTTGCATCATAATGATAATACGAGCGTGAAAAGTTCTAAGGACTATTCTAGAAGTTCTACTTTTCCAGAAATAGGAGTGATAGAGCGGATCTTATCTTTTTTATAATCTAATTCGTATAAGGTATAATTATTATAAGGTCTGTATTCCTGATCTTTCGATTGTTTTACAAGTTCAGGATCCCCTAAAAAGTAAACGGATCCGTTTTTAACCACAGGAAAACAACCTACAAAGGAAGAATCATATCTTTGTTTTGTTTTTAGATCTACAACTACTATGTTTCCCAATTTTCCGTCCGCTCTTTCGGTGAAGGACAAAACTTTTCCATCGGGACTAAAGCTGATATTTACTTGTTCTTTATTTTCTCTTGGTTCTTTGGACTGAGGGTTTACAGGAAAAGGATAAAACGGATCCGAGAACTTGATCAGTTCTCCGGTTAAAGAAGGAAGTTTATACAACCTATTCTCCTTCTCCGTTGCTACACGTACTAAAACTAGATCTTCCGTAACCGTATATACATCAGTGATCTGTAATTTTCCACTTTCTATCCAAGCTAGAGTTTTTAATTCGGAAGTTTCGAGAGAATATTTATGGATCGGAACTCTAAGAGAATCTTCTCCATGTTCGGAGTAACGTACTTCGTTACCGATCAATACCAGATTTTTTTGATCAGGAGAAACATAGGGTTGATAACCTGGAAGAGATTTTATCTCCTTCTCCTTTTCGTAATCGTATAATACGGTTTCCCATCGATCTCCATTTTTTCTGGAGAAGATCACAATGGATTTATCTTTTAAAAATCCGCTATTACCTGGAAATGCATCTCTTGTTCCCTGGATCGTCTTAACTTTAGAGTTCGTTAAGTTCAATAAATTCAGATCTTTGGAAGTTTTAAAAAGAATATAGTTCTGTTTTCTAAAAACAGGAATTCCTTTTTCTTGGGTGCCCGTATAAACCAGTCCTGTTTTTCCGTTGATAGAAGAAATAGTGATAAGTCTTAGGATACCTTTGTCTTCTTGAACGGCATATACCGGACTCATAAAAGAAACAGGAGTAGGAGTGACTGAGAAGATAGGGTTTTGTAAAATAGTTATGATAAAGATAGATCCGAGGATTCGGAAGAGAGCAAGGTTCAGAAATTTATTTTTATATGTATCCTTCGCTTGCATACAGTCATTCTCCGAAAAAATCCAGGTTTCGTCAGTAAAATTTATCCGATCGGCCCGGATTGATTTCCCAAAGGGGATATTAGATTAACGTTTGATCTCGAAAGTCCTAAACGTACCTTTAGCATCTTCCCATTGAATTGTAGCTTCCGTTACTTTTGCTTTAGAAGGGCCTCTTTGAACTGCTTTGTACAAATCTTCGATAAAAATTTTGTCTCCTTCTACAACTACTTCTACTTCACCAGTAGGAAGATTCATAGTGTAACCTTTGAGTCGGCATTCTTGCGCTCTTTGTAGCACAAAATATCTAAAACCAACTCCTTGTACGGTTCCTCGGATCCTAATTTTTGCTCTAGATTCGTTTTTTGCAGCCATTCAGTTATTGGAACTCCTACAACTAAATTATACTCCCTCATTCTTGAGAAGAAGCCTTATTTACCATCCAAGAGGAGAAATCCTGTAAAAACTGCCAAAGTATCTCTTTAGATTCTTCATCTGCTTCCCAATCTTTTATCGCTTTGCGATAACAGGAAAGCCAGACTCTTCTAGCTTTTTCATCGATCGGAAAAGGAAGATGTCGAGCTCTCATTTTTGGAGGCCCGTATTTTTGAACATAATAGGGCGGACCTCCTAGAACTTGCACCATAAAGTCAGCCGACTTTACTTTGCTCTCCTCTAGATTTTCCGGAAACATCCAACGAATTTCGCTGACAGCTATTTGATCATAGAAAACGGAAACAAGTTCCCTAATGGGATCTTCTCCAACTTTTGAGAATAATTCTCTAAGACGAGGGCTGGGAGGAGGAGGTCCACCGGGAGGAGTATAAAATGTTGCACTCATCTAGAAGATCCCTTCTTCATAAAATCCAAGATCTTAGGTTCGAACTCTTGGACTAACTTTTGATACACATCTTTTTTGAAGGAGACTACGGTCGAAAGACATTCTTGGAATGGAATGAATCTAACTCTTTCAAACTCTTGCTCATGAGCCGTTAGATCACAGTCTTCTGCTTTACCGTTCCAGTATAGAAGATACCATTTTTGGGTTTGGCCTCTATACTTTTTTAGATTAGAGCTTAAATGTAAGGACTCAGGGAAATCATAATTGATCCAACTAGGATATTCATAGATGATCTCAGCGTCTTGAATGCCTACTTCTTCAAGAAGTTCTCTATGAGCAGCAGAGTTAGGATCTTCTCCATCATCTATTCCACCTTGAGGAAACTGCCAAGAGCCTTTAAAATTCAGTCTTTCTCCTACTAAAACCTCTCCTTTAGAGTTGAAGACTACCATTCCCACGTTCTTTCTATACGGTTTGTCCATCTTAGTAGAGGTTTACATCATATATCCGATAGACAAGCCTATAAAAAAATTTGGACCTAAAGTAATATACATTTAGTAGAAAAATATGATAAATCAATTGCGGATAGACAAAGAGAGGCCATAAGATTCTTTGGATTAATATTCCGATTCCAATAGGTGGATGTGTTTCTTACGATGTCGGTCAGATATAAAATTCGCAGACCTCAAGTATTTTCAGAGAGGGATTTCGAAATTAGGGAATCCGAGATACCCGGAATCGGAATGGGACTATTCTCCACACAAGACTTAGTCAAAGGTGATACTATCGGATTTTATACCGGTAGGGTGCTTAACGATAAGTCTGCAAACTCAGCTAAATATTGTGAGTCCAAATATTTACTTTGGATCTGTAAAGATCATTGGATCTATGGAGAAGGTAAAGAGTCCAACTATACTCGTTATATTAATCATAGTTCTAAGCCGAATGTAAAATTAGTGGTGTCCACTCGTTGGAAGACTGCAAGATTCGAAGCAATGCGTAAGATCAAAGCCGGTGAAGAGTTATTCTTCGATTATGGAGACGAATATTGGATCCATATAGACATTTCTCCTGTAGAACAGAACTAAGTTCCGCTTTGACGCTATCAATATCCGTTTAACAACGAATAGCGCGGTTTTTTTCCTGCATGAAACAAAAAGTTTCAAGGAACTAATCGTTAATTTTGACTCTATTTCCCGCAAAGAGTGGATTCCTTTTAAACAATAAGGAAAATTGGAACCTGGGGCGAGGTTCTGAATTTATTATCCGACATAAAGAACGGTGGAAGAACTCCCTATATCGAAAATAAGGCATTACCTTATTGGACTTGGATCCTTCCGTTAATCCTATTTCATTTCGCTTCCAAGGCATCCTTAGCCTTCCAAGTGGATACAGGGATCTCCATATCTTATCTTCCTATTCCTATCGGTATCATATTATGTTTTTGGTGGGGACCGGCGCGCACGTTACCCGCAATGTATGCCAACGCATTGTTCAGTGCTAACCTTTGGGGACTTCATGATGTGGATAAATATCCTATCTATTGTCTCTGGGAAGTACTTGCGGTGGGAATTTCCTGGCTCTTCTTCATCAAATTACGAAAAGGAAAAGTTTGGCTTCCTGATCTAAGAGAGACTGTTCGTTTTTTACTTTGGGTGGCCTTCCCCGCCGCAATATGTAACGGGTATTTAGTGGCAGAAGGTCTCGTATTATTCGGAGATCTTCCTCAAGACAAGTTACTCATATCCTCTTTGCAGGGAATGAGCGCTACGTTATTCGATACATTAAGTGTTTCAGTTCCGATACTGTTATGGGCAACCCCTTGGATGGAACTCAAAGGTTGGGCAAGAACAGAAGGAGCTTGGGAAAATAGGGAAACAAGCTGGGATAGAAGCAGACTCAGAAACCTAAAACCGAGAAAGATCGCGGAAATTATCGCAGTATTTTTACTTTGCGGAGTTTTCGGTGCAATTATTCCTACTTTAGAATACTGGTTCGTATTCGCGTTATTCGTTCTTTGGGCCGCATTAAGATACGGGATTACAATGGCTTTGACTGCAAATATTTGGGTGCAGGTCGTCACTTTGGTATTTCCGGTATTATTCGGTCGTTCCGAACATTACCAATGGTTTAAAGATGATAAGGAACTTATTTTCTTAGTAAACTTAGGGATATTATGCGTAGTTGCTTTGATCACAGGTAGGGCTACAAGCGATTCCAGAAAGGAGCTGCAAAAAAGAAGAAGGATAGAAGGTAAACTTTTACAGAGCCGAGAACAATATCGAAAATTTTTCGAAGAAAATCTTTCTGCAAACTTTATCACTGATAGCTCCGGGAATATTCTGGCTGCCAATACTTCTTTCCTAAAAATGTTCGGTTTCGAAACACAAACGGAAGTTTCTCTCAAAAATTTTGCGGACCTTTTTCCTTCTTACGATGATTATTCCTTCTTCTTACAAAAAATACAGATCAGCTCCAGATTAGAAACTCATGAAGAATTTTTTCAGGAGAAGAATGGATTACCTATCCATACAACTGGAAATTATTTTGCTACATTCAATAAATCAGGAAGTATAGATTCTATACGAGGATATCTATTGGATGATACTCTTCGTCGCAAGCTGGAAGACCAATTAATAGAATCTAAAAAATTAGAAACAATCGGGACTTTGGCAGGAGGGATCGCTCACGATTTTAATAATATTCTTCAGATCATTTCAGGGTACGCGACTAAAATGCAATTGGAGTCTTCCAAATTTGCGAGTCTTATGGACATGTCCCGTTCTATTAATGCTGCGGCCGCAAGGGGAGCAATTATAGTTCGTAGACTTCTTTCTTTAGCTAGAAAGGGAGGAGGAGGATTTAAAACAATCCTAGCCGACCAATTGGTAAATGAAACGGTAGATCTTTTAGTCCCTACATTCTCCGAAAAAATAAAATTCAGAAAAGAATGTAAAGAAGGACTTCGTACAATCGTAGGAGATTACTCTCAGTTGGAGCAAGTCCTTATCAATCTTTGTTTGAATGCAAGAGATGCACTTCCGGAAGGAGGAGAAATCTCCATACGTGCATTTGAAGTACAGGGTGCGAATATTAGAGAATCTTTTCCACTTTCTGAACCTGCAGAATATCTTTGTATAGAAGTTTCGGATAATGGAGAAGGAATGAGCGAAGAGACCAGAAAAAGGATCTTTGAACCGTTCTTTAGCACAAAGACTAAGACCCAAGGAAGTGGACTCGGAATGTCCATGGTTTACGGGATCATGCAAAACCATGAAGGAATGGTGCAGGTTAGTTCTCATTTAGGAATGGGCACTAGCATTCGATTATTTTTCCCAGTAGCAAAAACTAGAACTTCTAGATTTGTTGAAAACACAGGAAAAGGTTCTCAAACTTCTACCGGTATCATGTTGATAGTGGAAGAATCTCCTTATTTGTCGGAAATCCTACAAGACCAAATGTTATCTTTGGGATTCAGATTGATCAGTGCTGATAATACTAAAAAGGCTCGAGAAATATTAAACAAATTCAAATCAACTACGGTTTTAACTGTGGTCGATCTGGATTTTGAATTTCTTTCAACCTTGGAATTTTTGGAAACGATCAAAAAAGAATGCCCGGAGTTGAGAATTTTTGTCTCTGGAACAGATTTTGGAAATGAAACTAAAGAAAAACTTTCCGCTTTGGGGATTAATGATCTTCTCGAAAAACCATATAAGATCCGAGACCTGATCGAATTCTTTTACACGAAAAGTTTTTGAATTAAGCCGCTTTTTTTTCTTTCACTTTTGCATTCTTAAAGAAGAATGCAAAGCCCTGCACTAGATCGTAGATCGCAGGCAACTGAGCCAAAGAAATTCCAACATCTCCATGAGAGATCAAAGGTGTTAATACCAATTTGGATTTTTTGCGAGGAAGATTTTCTTTTAAGATCACGGCCTCTTTTGCAGGAACCACATTGTCTCCCAAACCGTGAACGATAGAAACATGGCAATCTAAAAGATGAAGTTTATCTTTTACCTGAAGTTCTTGTAAAAATGAACTTTGAGATCCTGCGTTGGCTACGATCTCTTTCCAGATTTTTTCTCTAAAACTTTTATCTTCTCTAAGTTTGAAAAATACTTCTTTGTTTTCAGCGCTGATGTTTTCCAAAACGGTAGGTAGTTCCAATGTCTCTCTGGAAAAACTTCCGTCCAGAACACATGCTTTAAGAGCGAATTCTAATTCTTGGTTTTCGGATTTAAGAGCATACTTTACAAAATTATAAAGAAGGATCATCCTTCCATACTCGTCTCCCTCATCGGAAGTCATCACATAATCCAAAGTGGATTGGACATCACAATAAGCACCGATTGTAAGAATTGAGGAGATCTTTTTTCCTACTTCAGGATCGGAAGCAGCGATTAATCCCATACTTCCCGAAAAAGAAGGAGCTATATAAGACAGTTTTTGGTCCGGGCAATATTTTTTATCGGAAGAGATATGAAGTATCAGATCTTTTATCTTTTCAACAGTTTCTTTTCGAATTCTGAACTGAGTAACTTCTACAAGCAAAGGAGAAATAACCGTATATCCCACTGCTGCTGCGGATCTACAAACTGCCGCGAATCTAGGGTCCTTATTTCCCAGGTAGGCCAATCCATTTACTGCTAAAATGGTTCCGCAGGATTTTCCTTTCGGAGTATAAAGAATTGCGGGAATTTCGAATTGATCCGTTTTAACTGTGATCTCCTCTTCTGCAACTTTAGGAGGAGTGGGTAATTGGCAGTGAAGGGCAAACTTGGCAGCCTTCCAGAAATATTTCATATTTGTATCCAACCCCGGTATCGTTAAGATCGGATAACAATTTTATGACGATTTGAAAAGTCGGGGAACAGTCGGGAGACTTCTCCCTTTGCGCGGAATGGGGAATCCATATTCCGCCGTACCTTCCATATTCCGAACCCCCGGTAATCACTATTCCGCAGATTAGCCGATCGAAATGGTGAATTCTACTTTGCAGGCATTTTCACGAATCCCATTCTCCGAGAAAAAAAATCATATGTTCACATTAGGGTATTCGAATGAAAAAAGAGAAAAGAAGCAGAACCAAAACTCTGCTTGAGGACAATCCAGCCTTAAGTAAGGAAGAGATCCGGCTACTTCTAAACGCATCCAGAACTCACGAAAACCATTACCTTTGGTTTAGAATGTTGTATTCTTTTGGGCTCCAACTTTCCGAGTTGGTCTCCCTAAGAGTGGAAGATTTGGATTGGTCCCATCATAAAATATTGATCCATCATTCCCAAACTTTAAACCCCAGAAATCCTTCCATTCCGTATTCATTACGAAGGGATTTATGGTTTATTTCTCAGGGCAAACAGGGAGAGGACTTTTTGTTTTCGGGTAGGATTGGCAAACTTCGCCCCAGGACCGTTCAAAAAATGTTTTCTAAGCTAGAGGAAATGACGGGTCTTTCGATTTCAGTTTTTAGATTAAGGAGAAGTTTAGCTTCTCACCTGATTGAGGCGGGTTGGGACCTGGATAGTATCCAGGAACAGTTGGGGCTTTCTTCCCAAAAATCCTTGAAGGATTTGTTAGGGCAGAAACCGAAGCAGGTCCCGCTCAAAAAATTTCCATTGGAGGAAATTAACGGATCAGCGGCATAATATTCAAAATTTAGGATTTTCCAACTATAGTAGAATAGAGGAGATGGGAAAAAATTCTTGTAAAACCCCATTTCCTCACTATTTTAGTCTACGGCGAACTTTCCGTTCCCCTTTTGTAACTAAAAAAGGAAATTTTCTTTGTCGGAATTTGATCTTATGGATCGTCGCTCGGAGCCTAGCTTGGAAATTAAAACGAAAAAAGTAGGGAAACATACCCTAGTTCAATTAGATGGCAGGCTGGATATCACTCATTCGGACGAGGTAGAAGCAAAACTTCTAGACGACGTCCAAGCTGGAACAGGTGATATCGTCATTAACTTGCAAAATATTTCTTATATATCTTCTTCCGGAATCAGGATCTTTGTTGGAATGGTCCGGGAGCTAGAAAAGCAGAATCGAAAACTTAAACTTTGCAATATCACTCCTAACGTTAAAAAAGTTTTCGACGTTGTGGAATTGTTGGATCTTTTCGAAGTCTACGAAACCGAACAAGAAGCATTAGCTACCTTAAAATAATCAGCCGGGGGCGCTTTGTATCATGGGTTCCCCCGCTAGCACAGAAGACCGATCTTCCGAAATTTACGGACTCATCGGTCTTTTCTTTTTATCCATCCTTTCACTTTTGATATTTAGGATCTCCGGGTTGGAGTTCCCACCCGTATGGCCTGACGAAGTTTTATTTTATTCTCCTTCCTTAGATTTTGCAAAGAACGGACTCTTCCGGACAGACGTGCTAGAAGGTTTAGTAAAAGGAATGGAAACCAAAACACTTTGGATGCCGCCGATTTTCTTTTTATTAAACGGTTTGGTTGTCAAATTTTGGGGAGAAGGCCTCGAAGTTCTTAGATTATTCGCTGCAATCTTATCCGTTGCGAGTATTTGGATCTTCTGGTTCATTCTAAAAACTTTCGATTATTCTCCGATTGCAAGGTTAGGCGCTTCCTTACTATTATTCACCGATCTACTGTTCTTAAGAGTGGGTTGGACTGCGAGAATGGAAGCTCTCTGTTTGTTTTGGGCACTTCTATCCTTACTAGTACTTGCAAGAAAAGCAAGATGGAAAGGAGAAGTTCCGCTCAAACAATATGAAACATTCTTAGCCGGATCTTTTTTAGGGATCTCATTTTTATCACATCCATTCGGCGCGATTTTCGGAGTACCTGCATTACTATTGATCCACCAAGCAAAAGCATGGAAGGTTTGGATGTTTTGGTTGGGTGGTGCATTGCCGATTCTCGCTTGGGGAATTTGGATCCATCCTGACTGGGGAATTTTTTTCTACCAGTTCGGAGCACAGTTCGGACGCAAAAAAGACCTATTCCAGTCTTTCTCTCCGATCACGAAGATCAAAGTATTATTGGGCGGATATGAATCTCCGGGATTACGACTATTCTTTTATCTGGCTCTTGCATACGGGTTATGGGTGGTAAGAGGAGAAATTAAGGACAAACCTAAGTCGGCATTTTTTTTCTCAGCTTGGACAGTTTCCATTCTGTTCTTTTTGATCTTATCCACAGAATATTATTATGTGATGTATTTGTGTATTCCTTTGTCCGCTTTGGGAGGATTCTTTTTTGAAAGGATCAGAAGCAGAAGGGTTCAGTTCATCGCAGCTATATTAGTATTTTCCAATATAGCAATTTTAGTGAATGCTTATAAAAGGATTGGATTCGGAAATCCGGAATTCGATCTAAAAGATAGATTCTATGAGGTTTTGGGACCGGAATTAAAAGGTTCTAAAAAGATGTATCTACAAGCAATTCCGGATCCGTACTTCCATATTCGAAAAGAATATCCGAATCTGAAAATTCTTGAGTTTATTCCTGGAGAACTTCCTATCCCGAAAGAAGATTTTATCCAAACCTTGGATTCAATCGATACATTCGTATTTTCGGACCGTCAGAAAAGAAACGAATTCGTTCAGGCTTATTTAGAAGAGAATTCCTCTAAATTCAGAAAATTCAGGATTACTGCGGAACCTTCTACACTTAGAAAAGTAGCAAATGTAGAAGCAGAGATATATCGCAGAAGATAATTAAACTTTTCCGTTATCCTTAATCTTTTTAACAAGATTCCGATTTGCCTCTTGTCTTAAGATCGCGTTCTCGTATCTTCTGATCTCTGTTTCCGTTTCCGGTTTTATTTTAGGAATAGGACAGGGTTTCTTATTCTCATCCAATGCTACAAATGTGAGATACGCGGTAGTTGCGCGAGTCACTATCCCGGTATACGGATTCTCCTTAGAGACTTGCACGCCTATCTCTAAGGAAGATCTCCCCGCATAATTCGCGGAAGCTTTTAGGATCACATGATCACCCAAAGAGATCGGTTCAAGAAAATTCAGTTTATCTACACTCGCAGTGACAGCCTCTCTTCCACAATGCCTTTGAGCGACCATGACAGCGATCAAGTCTATCCAAGACATTAAGGTCCCTCCGAAAAGGGTACCGTAATGGTTGGTGTGGTCAGGCATAACGATATGCCTGGTTTCCGCGGCGGATTGTTTCGGTGTTTTTGAGATTTCTTCCGACATCTATAACTTAGACTAACGATCCTAATATTACGTTCTTATAATTGGCATTGTAAAATAAAATCGTTGAATACCTGAGCGATATACACCCTTTCCTTATATGAAAGTGCAGTACTTCCCGCAGAGATCAATTCACCAGAGTTAGAAAAAATTTCTCTGATAGAATCGTCCGGAGAAATCGTAAATATTTTAGTAGGAGAATGTGATTCTCCATTGCTTGCATGTTTTAGGAATTTCATCACAGAAGGGTGAGTAACCGTGAATATGGTACCTTTTTCGTCTATTTCCAGGTTGTCCGGTCCGCTTCCGAGTAATATCGATTTAGGTTCTCCTAATACGATCTTTCCGTTTTCTCTTTTGATATCGAATTTTAAAACAGTACCTTCGTTAAAAGCGGATCTGTATAAAATTTCTTTTCCATCTGGCCTTTTTACATAAAGGATCCCATTTCCTAAAGAGACAGGATTTCCTAAAGAAGACCAAGATTTTCCGTCATAGTAAGCGATCTCAGAACGTTTCATTCTAAAAAGATCATGGAATAGATAGAGCATAAATCCTCCTTCTCCATGATCATTAGAAACAAAAATTTCATTTTCGGATGCAACTGACAGATCGTTAGGGCTTGTAACCAAAGGATCTTGCAGAGTTTGGATATGTTTCCATTTTCCTGCCTTAGATTTTGCGGAAGGTTTTTCCGTTCTTTCAAAAACTTCTATAGAATGTTCTTTGTACAATGTGATATGAGAGATCACATACAATCTGTACTTTCCGTTTTGGTTTAAGAGACTCATCCCATGAGGTCTGAAGTTTTTAGGATATTCAGTTTCCAGTAGTTTTGGTTCGAGTGTAGAAGAGTTCAGATCCAAAAAGTAAAGTTTTCCTTCCTGATCTTTAACCCTTCTTTCGTGGGAAGATATATATAATAATCCTGCATCTCTATCGATTGCTAAATCTTCCGGGCCGGGCATTCCGGAAATCTTGGAGCAGCCTTTTAAGGGGATATCTTTGATGTCCCCGGAACAATTGCTGAATAACAGGCCTAAAACGACGAATACTAAGGGTAGAATGGAAACTCGCATGGGGTCCCAAGATCTGCCTTAAATCCGGCACTGGCAATCAGATTCAAGGCCTGAGCAGGAATTTTATTCTTGCAATTTTTGTGCAGTGCATAAAAATGGAGTTAAAAAGGAATAGCAAGGCATGGACAACCAAAAACTAAACGATATAATCAATGCCGGGATTGGGGCCGTCCAGACTTCGAAAGAGATTTTCGATAAACTTCTCGCGGACTTAAACGATGGAAAGGAGAAGGTGGAGCAGAGATTCGACGAGCTTAAAGCACAGGGAGAAAAAGACCTGAGCGATAACGCGTTGAAATTCAAAGTTCCTCTGGCTTGGGGAATCGTGAAAATAGAAGAGATTCGTGAGAATATCTTAAAACAATTTTTAAAGAAATGATGGGCGGATTTTTCCCCTCGAATAGGAAACGATCATGTTTCAATTTTCAGAGGAAAAGAATTCCGCTCTAGGCCGATTTTTACTCTTTCAACTCTCTTCTCTTTTTCTCCTAACTCCTTTAAATTCTCAAAATTTTTCTCCAAAGACCATAATAGCTAACTCTGAAGAGTTGATCCTTGTGACCGAGGTACGTTCGGATAAATCGAGGACTGAAAAAGTTTACGGTGCATCCGAATTTCTGAAAAAGGAATATTCTCCTGCTTCTACCTTTAAAACGTATCTGGTTTTATCTTTAATCGAGAATCATATCGTTGATCCGGAAGAAAAGATAGAATGTGCAGACAAACATATTCCTAATTCTCCTAGACTTTTGAATTTAAGAGATGCGTTATTTTATTCTTCTAATGATTATTTTGAAAAAGTTTTTCCTAAGTTAGGAAAAGAAAAACTGGATCTTACTCTTCGTAAGATCGGTTATTTAGAAAATTCTAAATCGAATTCCAAAGTGGAGGATTGGTGGATCGATCTTGCGGGTTTGAAACATGGGGGTAAGATCAAATTAACTCCTAAGGCTGTACATTCTTCTTGGTCCAAAATTTTTGAAAATGGTTACGGGTTTAGTAAGGGCATTATGGAAGAATGGGAAAATACACTTTTCTGGTCCGAATGTACGGATAGATCTGTTAGAGTGTATGGCAAAACAGGTTCTTGGGAAGGAAGTTTTTGGTTCCAAGGAGCCTTGGTCAAATCTGAAAATGATTATATAATTTATACCATCTTAAATAGAAACAAATCGGGATCCAGAACCGGAACGATCAATAGATTTTATGAATTAACAGGGTGTAAGGTTCCGAGTTTGGAATGAAGGGAGTTTAAAAATAGGAATTCAGCAGAGAAAGTCTGGAGATACAAACCAAATGATCTGTCCTCCCTGGAATTTCTCGCGAGGAATATTCACTGCGAGTGCAGAGCCTGGAGTAAATAGGAAAGATTTTCCTACTCCTGAAATTCCCAAAAGAGTTTCTGCAAACACACTTACGTCGGGGCTATGGCCCACTAAAAGGATTGCATCCGAGTTTGAATTATCTTTAAGAAGAGGACAGATCCTAAAATAATCTTCGCCAGGAAGAAGGTATTCCGCCGATTCAGTTTCTAATTCAGGTTTTAAAATTTTGGAATAAATTTCCGCAGTGGCTTTCGTGCGAACGTAAGGACTATGATAGATCTTTTTGATCTTAAAACCGGTTTGAAAGAACCGAGCCATCTTTTCTATATCTGTGATTCCTTTGGGAGTAAGCACCCTAGATGAATCTTTGCCGTCTTCCGAATTGGGATCGGCTTCCCCATGTCTGGCTATGATGATCTTCATAGAATAAATGTAAAATTGTGGATACGTGTTCTAATAAAAAGGATTGCTTCGAGAAGCAATGGAACTATCGTCTCCGGCACCTGGTCTAAGGATTTTTGAATGCCTCAATTTGCAATTGAAATAGAGCACCTACGCAAATTTTATCCGAAAGTAAAAGCATTACAAGGAATTGATCTGAAAATTCCGCAAGGCGGGATTTTCGGTCTACTCGGTCAGAACGGAGCCGGTAAAACTACCTTGGTCCGTATCCTACTTGGTTTCTCCAAACAGACCGAAGGTTACTGCAAAGTTTTAGGTTTGGAACCTTCTCCTCTTGCTAGAACTAAGATAGGTTATCTTCCGGAAAGGATGGCGGTCCCTACTTATTTGAGTGGGAGAGAATTTTTAGAAGCGAGTTTCAAACTTGCATTGCTACCTTCTTCCATTGCAAAAAAGAAAAGTACGGAGTTTTTAGAAAAGTTAGGATTAGCAGAAGCTGCTGATCGAAAAATTTCCACTTACTCCAAGGGAATGCTCCAAAGATTGGGACTTGCGAATGCGCTCGGTGGAGAGCCTGAACTTTTACTTTTAGATGAACCCGGCACAGGTTTAGATCCTGCTGGTTATAAAGAATTCAGAGAATTAATTTTAGAAGAGAATAAGAAGAGAGGGGTTACCATCCTCATCAACTCCCATCGTTTGTTAGAAGTGGAACAGATCTGTACCGAGATTGGTATCCTTCACAAAGGAAACTTAATGGCTCAGGGCAAGCTGGACGAATTAAAACAAGGAAAGGATAGGATACGTATTCGTCTAGAATCAGCGCCTGAATCTTATTTGGAAGAGATCTCTTTGGAACATAAAAAGGATGGAAAGATTTGGGACATACGTCCTAAACCGGAAGTGGACCTGAAAAAACTTCCCGCAATTTTAGTGGAGAAGGGTGCGGAAATTTTCCTCTACGAAAGAAAGACCGAATCTTTAGAAGATGTATTCTTCAGACTTACCCAAGGGACCGAAAATGGAGGATCAAATTGAGCTCTCAAACCGATTTCAAATTTTTTATCTCCTCTGCGTTTCGACAGATTGGAACTCTGCTTCGGTTAACGTTCGTCCAGGTTCTCAGACGTAAGGCGATCTTCTTTTATTTTTCCCTGCTTGGATTTTTCCTTTTGGGGGAATGGACCTGTACTACTTCCGTAGGAGGAGAGACCAGTCACGGTGTTTCTTCTTATATGTATTTTATCCTGACTTCTTTTTGGAGTTTGGTATTTCTGGTGATCTTAACTTCGGACCTTCTCCGCCAAGACATGGATTCTCAGGTCCATACTCTTTGGTTGAGTCGCCCGGTGGATCCGTTCGCTTATGTGGGAAGTAAGGGACTCACGCTGCTTGTATGCGTGGTGTTATTTGTGTTTCTTGCTTTCGGGATCAGCTCTTGGTTCTCTTTGGAAATTCCTTGGGAGTTCCTTTGGTATCAGGGAACCATGATGTTGGTGTATTCGTTTTTTGTTCTATTGGTTCTGTTGGTGACTCTGTTCTCGAATCAGTCTCTCGCGATCGTGAGTTCTCTCGGACTTATACTTTTTAGCTGCATTTTGGATTTTGTGGCCTATAACCAAAATATCGATATGTCTGCGGAAGCGAGCGATATCAAAAAATTCGTTCTAAAAACGATCTACTGGGTTCTGCCCCAGGTCGGGACTGTTTTTTATCATTCTTTTGCGCTTTTTCTGGGTAAGGCTGATCCTAAAAATTTCTACGGACCTTATTCATTCGTCCAAGTAGGAGCATGGATCGTAATTTTAAAATCTACTCTGTGGTTGAGCACTCGGCACAAAGAGATTTAGGCTCTAAGGGATTCGGGGAATTTAATCTAGGGTTGACAAAACCTGCTCAGCAGTAGGATATAGCAGGCCCTTCCGCCGAGCGAAAATGAATATAAACTGGTACCATTTCGAAAAGGAAGGATACTATCTGAGCGTTCGTAACGTAAACGAACGCATTGAAAAGCTAAATCCTCTCTATATTCGGTTTACCACTTTGAACAAAAGTGTGGATAAACTAATCAGCGTTCTTTTGGACAGGTACCTGGTCTACTTGGATGCGATCTCCCTCAAAGAATCCGTTTTTTCTATCTTAAGAGAAAGTGCGATGAACGCCGTTAAGGCAAATTCCAAACGTATCTTTTTTGCCGAAAACAATCTGAACATTTCTAATCCCGACGATTACGTGAGAGGGATGGCGAATTTCAAAAAGGAAATGATCAAGGACAAGGAAAGATATGCTGCCTTGTTGGAAAAAGTTAAATTCCATTGTTTGATCACTCTTGCTTTCAATCGAACTAGCTTCCTTATGAGGGTCTCTAATAACGCCCCTATTATTGCGGAAGAATTAAAACGTGTAGAGAACAGGATCGGTAAGAGTAAAGAGTATAACGATTTGGGAGAGGTTTTTGCAGACCATGCCGACGATTCCGAAGGTGCCGGTCTTGGACTTGCAATGTCTCTTCTGATGTTAAAGAACGAAGGGATTGCCGCTGATTCATATAAATTAAAGGCAGAAGGCGGGATCACTTCCGCTTATATCAAAATTCCTTTGGATTACAAACATCGAAATGTTTCGTACCAACGTACTGTGGAAATTATCGCAGAGATAGATAAACTTCCTACCTTCCCGGAAAACTTAAATCAGATCATGAGTCTGATCAATAAGCCCGATTCTTCCATCCAGCAGATCACCGAACAAGTCGGAAGAGACGTTTCCTTATCTACCAATATTTTGAAACTTGCGAACTCCGCTTCCTTTGCACAAGGAAGAAAAGTGGAAACATTGGAAGATGCGATCAAGCTGATAGGTCTATCAGAATTAAATAATATTCTTCTGAGCCTTGGAACTAAAAAGATCCTGGAAGAAAGATACAAAGAGTTCGAACATATCTGGGAAATGTCCAGTCTTTCGGCTTATATTTGCAGAAGACTCGGAGAAAGAATGGGCTGGAAGAAAACATTCCTGACCAATCTGGTTTGTGCCGCACTTCTTCATAATATAGGACTTGTACTCTTACTTTCTTTAGAAGGTGATACGATCGAAAAGTTAACCGATATTTCCGGCAAAAAACTTTTACCTTCTACTCTAGGTTTGGAAGAAGCTGCACTCGGTATCACACATACTTCTTTAGGAGGTATGATCTGTGAAAAATGGAATTTCTCGGACACGATCAAGGTGGCTGCCGAATACCATCATAGACCATTGATGGCCAAAAAAGAATCCAGAGATGTTGTATTTGCGGTCTATTTATCCGATTGGATCATAGAATGTCTGGATGGAAAGGCGGATCCCGCTGCAATTCACTGGGAAGTGCTCCAACATTTCGGTTTTAAAAAAGACGAGGAATGGTTGGAGTTCGGTAAGAAGGTTATAGAAGAATATAAAGCCTTCCAGAAACACTCTAGCTGATCCTTTTCTTCTCAAAAAAAACTTTACAACTCTATATAAGCCCGAAAGTCTAAAAGTTAAGTTTGCATATGATTGCCTGATTGTTTACAACCTTTTCCTCAAAGGACCCTCGTATCACGGGGGAGTTACATAAAATAAGTCTTATGACTACCTATGCATATAGGTTTGGGCAAAATAAATGGATCAAAAACCATCTTTGAATTTATCCGTATGGGATGCGGATAGAGAAAAAGAATTTATGAAAATTTCAGAGGATCTAGGTATCTCCGACCCGGTTCCTGCGAGAATTATCGGAGAACAGGGACAAGAGTTTCGTCTCGAACTAGAAAGTATAAAAGAAGAAGGTACCGGAATGTTAACCGGTGCACTTCGTTTTAATGCGGATTCTAGTTTGGACTTACCTGTTGCGGGAGATTGGGTCCTAACCACAAAATTAAGCGGAGAAGAATATCTAATCCATAAGGTTCTTCCGAGAAGAAGTTTACTCGTAAGAAAAACCAAAGGAGAAACCTTAAAACCGGATCCTATCTGTGCAAACATGGATCGAATTTTTCTTTTGCACGGTTTAGATGGTGACTTTCAACCAAGAAGATTGGAAAGAACTTTGATACAGATCTGGGAGAGTAAAGCTACACCTGTAGTTGTACTAACAAAGAAAGATTTGTATTCAGACAGAGAGGAAGAACTAAAGGAGAAGATAGACATAGTTCGAAAATCTTGTCCTGGAGTAGAAGTATTCTCGATTTCCAATCATAAACAAGAAGGTTTGGAAGAATTGGAAATGTTTTGGAAAGACGGATCCACTTCTGCTTTTATCGGATCTTCCGGAGTAGGTAAATCTTCTCTTCTAAATTTATTGATCGGAGAAAGAATCAGATCGGTAAACGAAGTCAGAGAATCGGATTCGAAAGGAAGACATACCACCACGAATAGATGGATGTTTCGTTTGGATTCAGGCGCTTGGATCTTGGATACTCCGGGTATGAGAGAGATCCAACTTTGGTCCGACGGTTCCGGGTTGGAAGAAACCTTTCCTGAAATTTTCGAGGCAGCTTCTAATTGTAGATTCCAAGATTGTTCTCATATCAGTGAACCTGATTGTGGAGTAAAACTTGCGATCGACTTGGGAAAAATTTCGGAAGAAAGATTTAAAAGTTATCTGAAACTTAAAAGAGAATTGGAAAGGACCGCGAACTTGAGTGCTCCAAACTCTCTTGAATTCAGAGAACAAAAAGCGAAGTGGAAGTCCATCCACAAAGAACAAAAAAGAATGCAACAACAACGAGATCGAGAAAGGTATCGTTAGTTTTTGAGAAGAGCAGGGGAGATTCTCCTCTGCTCTATTTAATCGATCTGAAAAAGGTCTACAATCTTATAAAAGTCTTCTGCTTTTAATTCTTCCGGCCTTTTATCCGAAGAAATTCCTGCGGTCTCTATACATTCTTTCAGTTTAGATCTTAAATTTTCTTCGGAGATTGGAAGAGGAAGGCCGTTCGGATAAAAAGAATCTAATGGAGCTTCTTTGATAGAAGAACCTATCTTTTTTCTTTTTCCCCAGAATAAGGTTCTACATAAAATTTCTAAAACTTGGTAGGACTGTTTTTTAGAAAATCTTTTGTCTGAAACAAACGTAAGAACACTTGAATCCACATTGGGAGAAGGGTAAAAACATCCTGCTTTGATTGTCTTTTTACTTTGGAATTTTCCGTAAGCTCCCGCATAAATGGAAAGAGAGGAAATCTCCTTAGTAATCCTTTGAGCGAATTCTTTTTGGACCAAAAAGACCGCCCCTTGTAAATTAGGAAGTTTTTCCAAAGAAAGAAGGATGAGTTCCGAGGTAATATAATAGGGAAGATTACCGAATAAAAAACAGGAGCTATTCTCTTGGTCCGATAAGGTATCTCTTGCATCTCCTAAAATGATCTCAGTTCCTGGAAGAAACTCATTTAGCCATTTATAATATACTGGATCAATTTCGTATAATCTCAGTTTTTTTCCGAGTCCGTAAAGTATATGGGAAAGTGCCCCCAGGCCCGGGCCGATTTCTAAGATCAGTTCGGATTTTTGTAAGAGTTCGGGTTCTGCGCTAGAGAATAAAGTTTTTACAGCGTTTGGATCTATGAGGAAGTTTTGTCCCCATTTTTTAAGAGGAGCGGAAGACCTTTCCGATAAGAATTCCCGGATCATATTCGGTTTATAAAACGGGTATTCCGGGGAGCTCATCACTTCCAATAAACTTCCAACCGGGAGCGATTCCAAGCTGTTTTCTAAATCGATTCCATTCTCTCGGATCTTCTTTGATCCCAAATCTTGGAAGGATGAGTATGATCCCTTCTCCTTTTTTTGTCCGGTTTGCCAAGGTGATTAATGAATCTTTTCCGATTTCGAATCGAATCAGCCTTTGTTCAGAGTCCGGCAGATGAAATTCTACTAATTTAGGAATTAAGATCCAATTTTCGAAACCTGCTATCTTTGGCTTTTCTTTTCCCCCGTATTTCAAAGATAGATTTTGATTTCTTTTCAAACATTCCGAAACCCAATCTAAACAGGATTCATGTTCTATATAGATCTCGTTTAGATTTTTTGAACTTGTACAGAATCTTTCCGGGTCTTTTCCTAATGACTTGTAAAGAATTTTGGAACTATACTTACATTTTCCTGCGAGTACTAATCTATTCTTTTCTTGAAGGAAAAAGGTGAATCTATCTCCGAAGAATACATCCGGAAGCCTGATCCATTTGGAGGAATTTGCCAACAAGAATTGAAAACCACAGCAGATACAAAATCCTGCGATCCAGATATTTTTGAGAATGGGATTGGTAAGTGATTTGTTATTTGCGGAATTAGAAAGATCTAATTTGGAATTTTCTATTTTTTTAGAAGGAAGTAATTTCCAGAGGAATAAGAAGAGTAAGAATAAAAACCAGATCCCTAATCCAAAAAACTTTGTGTTCCCTCTATAATAATGGATCCAATTCCAATTAGATTCTCCCCAATAGAGAGTTGTTTTTTCCAAAATTTCTAAAAGAAATAAAACGATTTTCCATACGGGTTGTGCAAATAAGGAGAGGTATATCGATTCCAATATTAAAGAAAAATATAATAGAGGGAGTAGAATCCCGCATATTGGAACTAAGATCAGATTTAAACCGAGTGACCCGAAACTGTAACTCCCGAAATAATAAATTAAAGAAGGTAATGTTCCAATCCCCGCAGATAAGGAAACTAAAAGATTTTCCCTCCAAAATCCGATAAATCTAGTTAAGATCGTTTTATCTTCCGATATTGGAGGAAAGCATTTTTGGAAAATTGGAAGCAGAAGTAGAATGCCTGAAACTGCGCCGAAAGAAAGTAAAAAAGAAACTCCAAATGAGCGAACAGGATCCCAAATATAAACTAGTCCTGCCGAAGAAATTAATAGATCTGCGGGTTTGGACTTTCTAAAAAACAAAGATTGTAAAAGTATCCAGGCAGAAAATATCCAAGCTCTTGCGAGTGAGATTGGAAAACCCAAACAGGCCAAATATAATAATCCGAATAATACAGGAAGTATTCTTGGAATATAATATCCTAAGAATGGAATTCGTTTCAGCACCGCGAACATACATCCAATTAAAATTCCTAAATGTAAGCCGGATGCGGCGAATAAATGTAAAATCCCTCCCTCTCTAGCATTTTTCTTAAATTCTTTATCTAAACCTTTTGAATCTCCTAAAACTAAACCCAATGAAATTTCTCTGACTCTGCCTTGTATTTCTGCTCTATCTAGGGTTTGGTTGATTTTTTGAGAAAATTCTTTTTTCCAAGAAGCGGATTTTTCTAAAAAAGGAGCGGATCTTTTGGTATAACCGCAAATTGCTAAAACAAAGAATAGGATCACTCCCCAGGAAAAGTATGGGGCCTTTTTGCCGAAGAATAAAAAGGAAAAGAATATTATACTAATTGAATGTATTGCAGTCCAAATCAGTACCTGGTCAGGAAAGAAAACATCTAAAAATAAAGTCGATAAAAGTCCGAGAACTAAATAGGAAAATGAAGAAGAAGGGACCCAGTCCTGGTAGTTTTGTTCCAAGTATTCGCCCATACGAATACCTGTTTTTGAAAATTTGAATCGTGTGCGGAATTCTCATTCCACCACAAAATCTGATATTAAACTGAAACTTTTGAGATCCCGATTCCCAGCTTTCCTCTTACATTATCTAAAATTTGAGAAGAAGCCGCTCTCGCTTTGTCTGATCCTTTTTTCATTACGGATCTTACATAAGCAGGGTCAGCTGCAATCTTCTCTCTTTCCTTTCGATAAGGGCCGAAATAATCTAAGACGGTCTCTAATAATGCTTTTTTGAGATCTCCATAACCGGTTCCAGGATTTGTAAATCTGGATTGAAGATTTTTTTTGCCGGATTCATCTAAGAAAAGGGAATGAATAGAGTATATTATACTTTTTTCATAATCTTTTGCTTCGTCCACTCCGGCGGAATCGGTTAGTATTCCCATTACGGATTTTTTTAACTTCTTCTCATCATCAAAAAAGTTGATCGTATTTCCGTAAGATTTGGACATTTTCGCTCCGTCTACTCCCGGCACGATCGCGGTTTCCTCATCTATTTCAGGTTCGGGAAGTTTAAAAGTTTCTCCATATTGTGAGTTAAACTTCTCCGCAATATCTCTTGCATATTCTAAATGTTGTTTTTGGTCTTTTCCTACAGGCACCTTATCGCTGTTAAATGCAAGGATATCCGCTGCCATTAGCACAGGATAAAAGAAAAGTCCTCCGCTCGGAACGATTCCTTTTGCGACCTTATCTTTATAAGAGTGGGCCAATTCCAATTTAGGAACAGTGATGGACATGCTCAGATACCAGGTGAGTTCAGTAACTTCGGGGACTTCTGATTGGATCCAGAATGCACATTTATCAGGATCGATGCCTAACGCTAAAAAATCGCAAACAGCATCATAAGTATTTTCTGTTTGGTTTTTGGCGGAACTAAAAGTGGTCAATGCGTGCAGGTCAGCTACAAAACAGAATAGATCGGACTTGTTTTGGTAATCGACTAACTTGCGTATAACTGAGAAGTAATTTCCTAAATGTAATTTACCAGAAGGTTGTACCCCGGTCAATATCCTCATTGTTCCTCCGAGGAAGCGAATCGGTTTTGTGGATCGTCGAAAGTTTTTCCGGAAAGGCGCTCATACTCTGCTTTTAATGCGCTTAGCTCCGCATCCAATTTTCTATGAGCAGTCAGTTTGTTTACGGTAAACTTATCTTTATAAATGACGGCGTAATTAAATAGTAATTGGGCCATATCCACAAAAACATATTCTAACGTTTTACTGTTTAAACGATTTCCGGATACCATCGTAGAATCGTAATATGGTAAAAATCTATGAAGGACTTTCACTTCTTCTAAGACTTTTTCTTTAGAAGCTAAAACTCTTTCGTTCAATTGCCCTTTAGCTTCGTAATCTTTCGCTAATAGATGGTTTTCAACTAATACGTTGATCTTCTCTGCGAATTTCCCCATGAATGCGGAAGCTTCTGAAAGTAATCTTAATAAGTTTACCGTGATCTGATCTTCGACTGATCCGCCGGAAGTGTTTTGGTTAAAATTGGAGAAGGTATACTGAAAGCTAGGATACTTCTTATTGAATGCATCCAATTGTCTCAGAAGATTATTGATCTCTTCTATTTCGGCTTTGAATAAACCCGGTTGGGTTACCAATACGTCCCTGTTATGGTTTTTTGTCCCTATCTTGACTGTTCCTTCTAAAATAGGAGTGTAACAGGATTGAAAGTCTCGGAGAAGTATATGGATCAGTTTATGAGGCATTCCTTTGTAGGAAGACTTGAATGCCGCAGAGTTCATATTTTCAGGCATATGGTGGGCGAAATAATCGTCTACGACCCCGTTCAAGAAATCGAAAGAGATCTTTCCGTTATCGTCGATTTTGAAATAACGTTGTCTTAAGCCGTGTAACTCTTCTTTTTTGTTCATCCTAGTCAAAATATCATCTGACAATTTGATCAATGTTGTTTCTACTTCTTTGGTGATATCGGGAGATCCTTGGAATTTGGTCTCGTTAATCGGAGGAACATTCAAAGAATCTAATATTTCTTCCCAGCCGATCACCTTTTTGTTGGATACAACATAGAATGCTCGGATTGCATCCGTAAGTTTAGGTCTTCCGTTTTCTAAATTTAATCCGTAATTCAGTCCGGAGATGATAGAAGGAAGTTTTACGGATAATTTTTCGTCCTTCTTCACTAACTCCGGAACATGACCTAAGATAATATCTCTGGCGTCGTTTCTGGAAAGATGACGAGCGTAGTACATCTGCATTTTCAAAGATCTGTTTAAAAAGATCTCCGGAGAAATTTCGTCGATAAATAACGAATCTAAGGAGATGAAATTATTAAAGAATTTATTAAAATTCAAAACAACATTATAAACTAAAGGTCTCCAATGTCTCCAGCCTTGGCTTTCCGCAAGTCTGAGCGCTTGTAATGTAGAAATGATCTGATCTTCTTTTAATGCTTTAAATAATCTTTCTACAGAGGGAGCGATCTTAGAATTTCTTCCGAGGAAACCTACTTCAACAGTTCCGGTATCTTTTGCAAATTTTGTAATATTCGCATTTCCACCAAAAAGGTTAGCTAGGAATCCTAAACCTGGTCCAGAATCCGGTTGTTTTTTTACAGGTTTAGGCGCTGTTTTGGAAGAAGTAGCCGAGCCTTGAGATGATTTAGAAGACTTATCCTCTTCTTCCGGTCTTTTACCTGATTCTTCTTTTTTCTTCTGTTCGAACTCTTCGTCGACTTTTTTCATCAAGTCGATACGTATGAATATATCGTTCGATTTTTGTATGACTTCGTCTATCTTCTGTTGGTGTTCCGGAGAACGTGTCTTTCGATAGAGGTCTGCGAAGACCTTATGGGCGTCTGTGCGAGAAGTAGACAAACTTATTCCCTCTCGTTAAGCGGATTCTCCACAATTTGCGCGTTTGCAGGTGCTCCGAAATTGAAGAGAGACGCTGGTAAACCTATACCGGTTTGGACTCCGGAAAAACTTACGGAGGTATATTCTCCGGTGGATCTACTCTTCATTCTAAGAGAACGAGGAGTATTATCCGGACCTAAAGTGACAACAATCTCTTCGTAAGTCCTTGTCGCGGATTTTAGTCGAAGTGAACCTCCCACCGGAGTCACTTCTTCGTATCCGGAAAGTAGGCCAGCCATTCCACCGGTCATACCTTTTACGTCTTGTTTTCCTACAATTCCTCTGGAAGGGGAATAAAACCAAAGATAACGTCCGTTGGAGGCGATAACTCTTCCGTCGGAAAATTTCACATGTATATGATTTGGTTTTTGATAAGAAAGAGTTCCGGTGAGTTCGTTATTGATCGTAATACTCGCCCGAAAACTGGAAATTTCTGCCATCTTTCCGATGACACTGCTTAACCTTTCCTTGCCAGGATCGGATAAAATAGAAGTGCCGCAGACCAGTAGAGCTGCGGCACCCAAAAAGGATAAGATACCCTTGGATGAAGCCATAATCGTTCCTACTATGGCTTCATTAGACGAAATTATCCAAGTACTTTTTTAAACTCGTCGGTCAGAGCCGGTACGACTTCAAAAAGGTCCCCTACGACTCCGTAGGTAGCTACTTTGAAGATTGGAGCGTCTCCATCCTTGTTAATAGCCACGATATACTTGGAAGAGCCCATTCCGGCCAAGTGCTGGATCGCTCCGGAAATTCCGCATGCGATATAGCAGTTCGGGGAAACGGTTTTACCAGTTTGACCCACTTGATGGCTATGGGAAATCCAGCCTGCATCGACCGCAGCACGGGAAGCTCCTAAAGCTGCACCTAAAATGTCCGCCAAACCTTGGAGAATAGGCCAGTTTTCAGGTCCTTTAATTCCGCGTCCGCCGGATACGATGATAGAAGCTTCTGCCAATTGAACTTTGTTCCCGCCGCTTAGATCGGAAGATACGATTTTAACTTTCGCGTCTCCTGCGGATGGACTTGCAGCTTCAGCAGCGCCTGCTCCAGCTTTTTGTACTACTTCTTGAGAGTTTGGACGAACAGTGAAAATAGCGATTGGGCTGGTAACTTTGAAATTACCGTATGCTTTTCCGGAGTAGATTGGCTTTTTAGCCACTACTTTTCCGCCGTCTACAGAAAGACCAACTGCGTCAGCAATGATCCCTGCTCCTACTTTTACAGCTACTCTTGGAGAATAATCTTTTCCTTGAGAAGTGTGAGGAACTAAAACTACGGAAGGATTTTTTTCCTTAATAACTCCGGCTACTAAATTCGCCCAAGTTTCCGCGTTGAAGTCTCCTGCATTTACAGTAACTACGCTGTCTGCTCCGACTGCTCCCAGATCTCCTGCGAATTTTTCAACTCCGGATCCGATGAGAAGAGCGGTAACTTTTCCTCCGAGTGCGTCCGCAATTTTGCGGCCAGCGGAAGTGATTTCTTTGGAGATCTTTTTGAGTTCTCCGTTTTTGAGTTCGCCTACGATTAAAACGTTGCTCACGGGTGTTCTCCTTAGATAACCTTAGCTTCTTCGCGAAGAGCTTTTACTAATTGTTCAGCGTAACCTTTCGCATCAGCCGCTTCTAACTTGCGACCAGGAATACGAGGTGGAGGCGGCTCCAGTCCCACTACTTCAATCTTGCTTGCAGGATTTCCTAAATCTGCAGGTGTTTTGGTTTCGATAGGCTTCTTCTTAGCTGCCATCAAACCTTTCAAGTTAGGATAACGAGGTTCGTTTAATCCTTTTTGAGCAGTGATTGCTACTGGTAGGCTGGTTTCCACAACTTGGGTTCCACCTTCTACTTCTTTAGTAGCTTTTACGGAAGTTCCGCTGATCTCTAAACTAACTGCGAAAGAAATATGAGCGATTCCGAGTCCTTCTGCGACTTGGATCACTACTTGGGAACTATCGCTATCGATAGATTGGCGTCCGCCGATGATGATGTCTGCATTTTCAGCTTTCGCGAAGTTTGCGATCAATTCTGCGGTTAAGACGGTGTCGAAAGGAACGTAGTTGTCCACTTTGATCTGAACGGCACGGTCCGCTCCCATTGCGTATGCTTGGCGTAAAGACTCTTGAACGCGATCTGGTCCTAGAGAGACTGCAATAACCTCTCCACCATTTTTCTCGCGTAATCTAAGTCCTTCTTCAATTGCGAATTCGTCGTACGGAGAGATAATCCATTTAATTCCGGCTTCATTGATGGACTTGTCCCCGACTTTGATATTCGTTTCGGTGTCAGGCACCTGTTTCACTAAAACGATGATCTTCATGAACTTTCGTTCTCCAAATAAATAGGGCTATAAACACGAAATTTCTGAAAAGCTTGAATGCAAACTACTTTTTTGCACGTATTCGGGAAATCTAGCCTATCGAAACAGAATGAGTGTTCTGCTCCAAAAATAGATCCAAAATAATCCCAAAATGATAACCAACACATTCGCATCCGATTGAAGGAAGAAGGTTAGGCCCCAGAAAAATGGTAAAAGGAAAAAGCTGATCAGAAATAAGAACCAGATCCAAGACTTTCCGCTAAAAGGAGTAGCGAATGAAGCTTCGATCTCTGAGCGAATCTCTTCTAAACTTTTAGGAAATTTTCCTAGATTGCGGACCGCGAGAACCAAAGCGAGAAGGCAAATCAAAGTTAATACGACAGAATACAGCATGTTTATCCTCGTTCAGGGAATTCTAGATAATTGCAGGGACTTTAGAACAGCTTGTCTGTCCTTTTTGGTATGGAATCTGATCTGTACATCATCTGTTTCCGAATTTTCCACTGAGAATTCTATACTCATCTTCTTAGAATCTCCAATTCCGGGGGATTCAGGAAAGATTAGGGAAGTAGATTGGTTAGCAGTTACACTGAAGGTTGCTTGGTCTAGGATTTCTCCTTCGAATTCAGCTCTAAATCTCCCTATAGGATCTTTGGGAATATAATGATCATAACCTTTTAATTCTTCATAAACAATCGGTTGGCTCTTACGTTCCGATCTTACCGTCTTTAACTTATACGTGAATTGAGAAGGGTCTATAAAGATTGATTTCTTATTCTGGATCGACGCAGAACTTACGCCTAATTTATAAACCTGTAAGAAGATTCCTCTATATATAAGAGTATCCGGATAACGATTGATAGTATCTACAGGAAAATTTCCTTCCAAACTGATCTTATCTACTTTTTCTAAAGTAACAGGTCCATCTTCTAGATTAAAGTCTTCGTCAATTAAATATACATTCCAGCCTGATTGGATCAGTTGGTTTGCCTTTTCTAAAAAAGGACGTGTTTTGTGTATAAGATAAGTATCTCTTCCGCTTAAATAACGAAGAGGGCTGGCAAGGTCTTCTTTTTTAGTAAAATAAATCGCTTTTTCACTTGGAAGAGATATTGATAATCTTTCGAATTCTTCGGAATAACCGGATAACATTCTTTCGAAAAATATCAATCTGTCTCTATTATAAAGATGATATATATAACCCGCAATGATTACTACGATTAGTGCTGACTTGATTGTTTGTTTTTTGATAGGTAGAGAATAAAGTCCTATTACTCCCATGATACATGCAAAAGGAACGGGAAATAAAACCCAGCGTCTAGATGCCCAGAAATGATCCGCATTAATGCTAGGATCATAAAAATAAACAAATGAGAGAAGGGAGCCTAAAAATAAAAATACCAAAGAACCGGAGGATTTCTTTTTGAAGAGTAGTAGATCATAACCTCCGATCCCGAATAAGACTAAACCAAGAGGAACATATAGTAAGAAGAATAAGAAGCCGTTCTTTTTGAAATATAAAATATCATTTATACCTTCTGCATTGCTAATTACAGGCTGGATAGAATGTCCAAAAGCAATTAATACAAAAAATAAAGTAAAAGAAAGAATTCTAAATATTGTTCTTTTTCTAAGAATTGTATTTTTGATCGATTCGATGGTTTTTTTTCCAATCTCTAAATTGGAAAAAGACAAAATAACGAATAACAAGATAGAAGAAAAAACACAGAATAATGTCAGTTTTAATAACTGGTTGCCTTCCCATAAATCAATCATGTAGGGTTTGGAATTGATATAACCGTAAAGGACTCCCAGAATTGAAATAGCGGAATATCCTAAGAGAAAATTTAAACCTTTTCGAAGAGATTTTCTTCTTAAAAATAATAAATAACCTACAAAGATTACAATCGCAGGAAAATAAATTAAACTATCGACCCTATTGAAGCTGCTTAGCCCTAGTATGCCTCCTGCAAAAACCATCCATCCTTTATCTTTACGAAAAAAATAAAGAGCTAAATAGGAAGAGAATAAAATCAGTAATTGCCCTAATGGCTCTGATAAAGTTGTTCTTACGTTCCAGAGCTGAGCTGGATTGAATGCGCAGAAAAAAACCGCAACCAATGCTCCCCAAGGTCCAATCCATTTTTTCGCGATCAAAAATATAAATACTAAGGATAATACTCCGAATATTGAATTCACTCGGAACATCGCATCCAACCCGAATAAATCAGCAGATAAGGCTAAATACGTTGGGAAGAGAGGATAGAAACGGGGAGAGAGAGAGCCGATTGGGGCCGACGGATCCAGGGGAGAATGATCTGAATGGATGGAAGGATAACCTTGGATGATATTATCCCCCAAAATCTGGGTTAGGTCTTGGTAACGGAAATCATTAAAATTTAGACCTCCCGTTTTCTGGATATTACTTCCAAAAACTATATAAACCCCGTGATCCCTATCTCCCTTAATATACTCGATAGGAAAAAGAGAATACATTGCTCCAGCACTTAGGAGTAACAATGCAAGGATGACATTGGTAAATAAATTTCCTGATTTGTCCCAACCTGAGATCGGGTTTAATCTAAGATCAATCTTGTGAAAGAATATATATCCGACGAATGATCCGGAAACTAAAAGTTGGATCAATGCCACTGATAGGATTTTGTAAGACTCGAATGAAACTAAAAGAAGAGCAATAGATCCCGCTAATAAAATGGAGAGGCTAAAGGAGACTAAATTTCTGGATAAGGGTTGTGGGAGTCCTTTTTTATGAAGAATGACCGATATAAAATAAACATTTAGGATGATGCCTAAAAAAAATAAGAAATTTACCAAGGAAATCACTGCCTAATACGAAATAATATCTTATACTCGATTTGTAAAGCTTGTATTTGCGGATCAAGATTTTGGTCTTCTTTAATATTGTTAAGTTCAGTAACTCGGTTGCAATTTACAGCGGGTTTTCAATACTTAAGTTGAAACTGAATAGGGAATTAGAATGAAGGGAATCCAAGAGAAAAAAATAGATCTATATAATCCAACTGATGATCATCTTTCCTTAAGAGAAAATGTAAGCGCTTTTGCGAAAGAAAATTTGGATCTACAAGCAAAGGATCATGACGACGAAGAATCCTTTAATAAGGATCTGTTTCGTAGATTAGGGGCTGAATTAGGAATTTTTGGAGTCACTGTTCCTCAGGAAGACGGAGGAATGGGGCTAGACCCTGTTGCAAGTGTGATCATACATGAGGAATTTTCCGCTTATGATCCTGGATTTACTCTATCATATTTAGCTCATGAAGTACTTTTCGTAAACAATTTCTATCATAGCGGTAATACTTCCCAAAAAGCTAAATATATGCCCAAGGTTCTCTCGGGAGAATGGGTTGGCGGAATGGGAATGACAGAGCCTGGAGCAGGGACAGACGTTCTCGGAATGACAACTGTTGCAACTCGCAAGGGAGACAAATTCGTGTTAAACGGTAGAAAGCAGTTTATCACGAACGGTATCGTAGGTCAGGTATTCTTAGTATATGCAAAAACCAGCAAAGACTCTCGCAGAACTACATCCTTTATAGTAGAGAGCTCTTTTCCTGGATTCAGTTTCGGCAAAAAAGAAGAAAAGATGGGAATGAGGTCTTCTCCTACTACCCAATTGATTTTCGAAAACTTAGAAGTGCCTGCGGAAAATCTGATAGGTGCGGAAGATGGGGCCTTAACTCATATGATGAGAAACCTGGAGATTGAAAGAGTAACTCTTGCAGCTCAATCTTTAGGAATTGCAAAACGTTGTATTGATGTGATGTGCGAATATACTATTCTTCATAGAGAAGCTTTCGATAAAAAACTGATAGAATTTGGACAGATCCAAAGGTTGCTCGCAGAGTCTTATGCAGATTACCAAGCAGCAAGGGCATTGGTATATGATGTTGCTTCTAAGATCCATCCTGAAAACCGGAACTCACTTGGAGCTGCTTCTGCGAAACTTGTATCTACCCAAATGGCGGAAAGAGTTTCCAGAAACGCAATCCAAGTATTGGGTGGTTACGGTTATTGTAGAGAATACCCTGTAGAAAGATTACATAGAGATGCTATCCTACTTTCTATCGGCGGTGGAACAAACGAAGCGATGCAAAAGAATATAGCTGCTGATTTAAAGAAGTTATATGCAAGCTCAGGAATGTGATCGAAAAATCTTAAAGTTAATCCGGTCGTTCTTTTGGAAAGACGGCGGTCTTGTATGCTCGCCTCGTAAAGTTCTTCCCGTATAAGACCCGTTTAATAAGTTCTGTCTGAAGGGTATTAGCACCCAGGGGATGCAGAAATTTCATGAGAAAAAAAGGACCTCAGACGGTCGTTTTACACAAAAATAAAAGAAATCTATTCTTAACGGTTTTATTCATTTGTTCGGTCTTCTATCTTATCGATTGTTCTGCCGGTCAAGGCCAGGGAGATCATTCAGTATTTGGGAGAAAGGCTTCATTAACTAGAGAAGGCCTACAACTTGCAGCAATCGATACTCCTCCTGCAGATCGTCATCTTCATGCGGAACATTATCCTTCTTCCAATGAAAGAAGATTGGACCTGTTTAAATCCAGAGTAGTGGGTTTAGGCGGTGGTTATATGGGAGTCGGGACGGATCAGAATTTAACTTTGATCGCTTGGGCAAGAAGTGAATTCGCTTATCTTTTCGATTTTGATCCGGTAACGGTTTCTATTAATCGACTTCATCTACATTTTTTAGAAATTTCCCCTACTTATCCGGAGTATGAAAAACTTTGGGACCCTAAAAATAAGGATACTGTTCTTCCTATCATTGAAAAAAGATTTTCGAATGATCCGGAATATCAAGTAATTCTAAAGTCTTATCAAATCGCTCTTAGGAAAGGAGCTGTCCCTCAACGTTTAGGCGATTTGCATAAGATCTCTAAAGTATATCCTCAATTTACTTCTTTTCATAATGACACAAAGGATTATGATCATTTAAGAAATCTGGTTTTAGATGGAAAAATAATCGCGATTGATGGGAATTTATTGGGAGACAAGACCATAAATTCAATTTCCGAAAAAGCAAAAGAATTAGAGATCCCGATCCGTATTTTATACACTTCTAATGCAGAAGAATATTTTAGATATCCGGAAGGAATGAGAAAGAACTTCCTAAATTTGTACGGAGATTCTAAAACTATAGTGATCCGCACTGTTACAAAAGGTGCTAAGGTATACGGATTTCCGGATGGAGAAATGTTTCCGAGAGAGTTTCCTTTCCATTATAATATCCAATCTTTGGATAACCTAAAAACTTGGCTGAACAAAGAAAATGTTCTATATACAACAATACTTCTTCGTAATCGTAAACCGATCGAAAAAGGATTCTCTTTGATAGAAGCCCTCCCGCCGGAACCTAAAAAATGATCCGAAGCTGTATCTTTTGTTTGGGGATTGCATTTTTTGCGATCCCTTGTTCTTCTCAGAACGTTAAAACTGGTTCTCCAACCGACGCAGTTAGAATTGTAGCAGTTGGAGATATCATGTCTCACCAAACTCAAATAGATACGGCTTACGATAAAGAATGTGACTGCTGGAAATTTGACGAAGTATTCCAAGAAGTATCTTCTATGATCACAGAAGCGGATCTTGCAGTTGGAAATTTAGAAACCACTCTTCCGGGAGATCAGAAACAATATACAGGTTATCCCCAATTCGGTGCTCCGGATTCTCTTGCAAAAGCGATTAAGGATATCGGTTTCGATGTGTTATCCACTGCAAATAACCATTCCTGTGATAAGGGAAAGTTGGGAGTTGTAAGAACTCTTTCCGTATTGGATCAACTAGGTCTAAAACATTTGGGAACTTATAAGGACAAGGAAGAATATGAGAAAAATAGAATATTATTCGTCCCTGTCGGAAACCTGAATCTTGCATTTTTAGATTATACTTACGGGACCAATGGCCTGGAAATTCCGGCTGGAACAGTAGTTAATCTGATCGATAAGGATCAGATCGCTTCGGATATTGTTTTGGCGAAAAAATCCAAACCGGATGCAATTATAGTAATGTATCATTATGGAACGGAATATTTGCACCAACCGGACCCTTTTCAGGTCGAAATGGTGGATCATGCATTTTCTTCCGGAGCGGATATAGTCTTGGGAGGCCATCCTCACACTCTCCAGAAGTTCGGTAAAAAAACGATTAAGGATAAATTCGGAATCTCAAAAGAAAGATTTTATATTTATTCTTTGGGCAATTTTATCTCCGGACAAGACAGACGTTACGTAGACGGTGGGCTTATCCTTAAATTCTCCTTATCCAAAGAAAATGATAAATTAAATATTTTTGATATAGGTTATGAACCAGTTTGGGTATATATAGACAGAACTGGATCCAGAACTCAGTTCAGATTATTGCCTGTTAAAAAATATTTAAACAATGACCAAGATAGAAAACTTCCTGAAACTTCTTACCAAAGAATGAAACAATTCTATAAAGACACAGTAGATCTACTAGGTCCTTAATTGTTGCTGTGAGCCGTTGACTAAACTCAGGTCGGCGGAAATTCGGTAACTTCTTCTTATCTTTTCTTTATTGCTTTATATAAAAAAGGTTCACTCATGAAGTATTTACCTGTCTAAGATCCGAGGCAAGAAATGAACCTATTATTTACCGAATATACATTAGGAAAGAATAAGCTAAAAAACAGAGCAGTTATGGCTCCCATGACCAGATCAAGAGCGATCGGAAATATTCCGAACGATTTGATGGCGGAATATTATTCCCAAAGAGCAGGTGCAGGTTTACTGATTACGGAAGGTGTTTCTCCTTCTCCCAACGGTTTAGGATACGCAAGGATCCCTGGAATTTTTTCGGAAGAGCAAGTTCAGGGTTGGAAGAAGGTAACGGACGCAGTGCACGCAAAACAAGGTAAAATATTCATACAACTTATGCATTCCGGAAGAGTAGGAAATCATCTCAATCTTCCTAAGGGCGCGGAATTAGTAGGACCTTCTGCGATCGGATTAAAAGGAACTACTTGGACGGATGCAGAAGGAAACCAACCTTATTCTTCTCCAAAAGAAATGAATTCAAAAGATATCCAAGTTGCGATCAGAGAATATGTAAACGCGGCAGAGAACGCGATCAAAGCGGGATTTGATGGAGTGGAACTTCATGGCGCTAACGGATATCTGATAGAACAATTTTTACATCCGAGTGCAAATCATAGAACCGATGAATACGGCGGAGATTGGAAGAAGAGAAATAAATTCGCTGTAGAAGTTGCAACTGCAGTTATAGAAGCGATTGGAGCGGATAAAGTAGCGATCAGACTTTCTCCTTACGGCGTATTTAACGATTTAGAAATTCATGATGAAATAGAAGAACAATATAAGGATCTCGCTGTATCCTTAGGAAAACTTGGACTCGTTTATATCCATATCGTGAACCATTCTTCTATGGGAGCTCCCGCACCTAAGGATTCCACAGTCGCTTTGATCAGGGAATCTTATAAATCGGAAAATCCGAACGGGGCTTATATACTTTCGGGTGGATATGATCCTGATCGTGCGGATTCCGACCTGAAAAATAAGAATGCGGATTTAATCGCTTTCGGTCGTAACTTTATTTCAAATCCTGATTTAGTGGAAAGATTGGAGAAGGGGATTCCTCTTGCAGATCCGGATGCTTCTCTCTTTTATACCCCTGGAGAAAAAGGATACACTGATTATCCGGTGGCTGCGCTTTCTAAGGTTTAAAAGAAATCGAACTCCCGCCGTTTATTATAGCGGCGGGAAAAGAAGAAGATTAGCAGGCGTCTCCTGCACCTCTCAATAATAATTGCAAGGTCCCATTCTTTAATTCGTACAAAGATTTAATAGAAGAGTCGTATCCTATATCAGTGAATAATAATATAGGAACAGGATCTTCTTCTCTATAGATGACTCCGATTAAATGATAGGAACCTCCGTAAAATCCTAAATCTTCCGAAAGTTTTTCGGACTTTTCGTAAGAGATCAAAACCCTATCTGTTCCGAACTTTCGTCCCAGTAAGTAGAGATACCTTCTTTCTGCGCCCTTTTTATGATAAGCGATCCTTCCGGAAAGAAAGGTCTCTTTTTTATTATTTTTAAAGGAATATACTTCTTCCATTGTGGAATGAAGCCATTCCGTTTCTGGATATCCTCTTGCTTTCCAAGTTGTTTCCGCTAAGTTCTTGAAAAGAGTATAATCAGGATCCGTTTTGGATAGTTCCTGGAGTGGAATAGATTGTAGTCCTAGATCCGGAGAATATACCAACCAATCTTTTTTGGCTTTCACATCTCCAGTAGGTTTCACTTTTAAAGCGGGAAATTCTTGGCATCCATACGTGGTAGGTGAGGCAGCGGAAAAGGAAGGACCTTTGTCTCCTTCTAATAATGAAAAAGAAGGAAGAGAAGTATTCACACCACTTCTAAATTTATAATCGAATTCGTATTCGTCTTTTGCCTCTTGCCAACCTTTTTGGCTGAAGAATGCAAGTGGAACAAAAGTAGGAAGATCTTTAGGATCATATCCGGACCAAACGAATCCGATCAATTTGTACTCGTCCAAAGTATCGGGAGGTGTAAGTCCTAAATATTTTCTGGAAACAAAACCTGTTCTACCATCTTCAGCTTTGATCTTAGCCCAATCGATCGGGCCTTTCGTTTCGTCTGGGAGGATTTTGACCTTGTTTCCTCTGTTTAACGTAAAGATGATCTTTCCGGTTTCAGGAGTTTCTCTAACGTTTAACACTCCTGAGGTGATCAGAACATAATGATATGGATCTGAGGTCTGAGCGACCAAAGAAAGATACAATGGAGGAAGAAGTAATAATAATAAGATCCGGAATTTAAGCGCCATTGCAGCCACAGCATCCTTTTAAGATCCGGGCCCGCAAGAGCTTTTTAATCTTGGATCAGTCTTTCTATCGTTTTCTCGGAAAGCTGTTTCATCTGAATGTCTTTGCCGGAAAGGTTCTCGATCGATTTCCGGAAATTTTCAGGGTTCTTAAGCATTCCGACGGAGAGCACATTCTCGGATTCCACTTCGTATTTGCGGATAGAATCCATCAGTTGGTCCTTTTTCACTTGGACCTGCTCTCTCAATTGGTTTAGATCCTGATTCGGATTTTCTACCAATTCTCTGAACAAAGGAGTTTCTCCAAAAAGGACATTGATCAGTTCCTCTTTAGGTGTGCTCTTAGCTTCGCTCAATACTCCGAGTTTCATTTGTTCTTTAGAAAGTTGTTCTTGGAGATTCCCCAAGGTTTCTTGGACTTTCAAGTATCTAGAAGTTAAGCTACTAGAAAACTCGGTTTTGTCGGCTGCGTTCTGGGCTTCCGAGGGCACTCCCGTTCTTCCCGGAACGGAAGATCTCTTGTCGCGGAGAAGTTTCTCTGCTGATGAGACTAGATTCGTAAGTTGAACGTCCATGTTCTTTACCCTCCTTTCGGTGTACCGGCGAACCTTTGGAAAATCGGTAGATAAATCCGATTCTTCATTTTCCAAAGAGTTTATGTCGCATCTAAGCGGTTACTCCCTAGGCATATCTGTACTAAGTATCGGTCAAACTTTAGAGAACCAATGAATTTTTTTCAAAAAATTCAGTTTTTTCGGAAAAAAATCCGAATAGGAATAGCTGAGCTTTTTATGGTTTAAGCGGCATCTTCGCCTTCTCCGCTTATATCCTGGCTAGTTTGGAAACGTTGACATCTCCCATATGAAATAAATTATTCACAATTTGTCTCGTAAAAGGTTTTTCGGGATAAAAATTGAATAGGTTTACACGGAGTTGAACGATGAAAAAAAGAACCGATATCTTCAAGGTAGTATCCATCTTTGCCTTGTATTTAAGTTTATTTTCTACTGGGGCGTTTGCAGAAGAGGATGATCATTACATCCAGCCAGACGACTATTTTGTTTCCAGAGAGGAATATAACGACCAAACTTATATCAACGTATATATCGCTAAGGAAATGACTCCCGCTTCTGCCACTAAAACAAAGGGAGAGGGGGAATTCCTACAAGTGACTGACGGTAAGAAGTATTGGACCAAAAACTTTTACATGACCCGACTTGCTACAGACAAGGATCTGAAGTTAGGAGTAAAAGTGATCATGTTCGATATGGGAACAGAAGACGGATACAGAGCTCCTGAATCCAAGGAAGAAGCTAGGACCGGAAGCTGGTTTATGGCAAAAATTACCGATACTTCCGATCTATTCAAAGGGATTATTACTGTTTCCGGAGGATATAAGATCCAAAAGAATAATATAAGAGTGATTGTTCCAAAAGCGACCGTTACGCCTAAGGGTGGAAAATAATATTAAAAAAATAGAATTCTCTTTTTACGAGAGAGTTTTGAAAGCCTCCTTTTTTTAGGAGGCTTTTTTATTTTCGATCAGACTTTGAGTCTTTTATAAACTACATAGAGTCCTGATAGGAATAACATCGGAGTGATCCAACTTGCAAGCCATATAGGAATGACTTCGTTCTCTCCTAAAGATTTAAAAGAAGGGTCCATGACCATATAAAGAAGTGCTACCCCGATACTAACGCCGAGAGAGGAAACAATCGCCATTCTTTTGGTAAAAAACCCACTGGCACATCCTACTAAAGTTAAAACAACGATCAGTAAAGGTTCTGCGAATAATGTATGTTTTGCAATATCCACATCTCCGTAAGATAAACCTTTACGAATACGATTTTCTTTCTCTTCTAAAAGTTCGAAAAAATTCATTTCTTCTACGGAACCTTTTAACTTTTTGAAATAGTCAGGCTTTTCCGGAAGTAAGTATTCCTTCTCCGTAAATTTTTGTACGGAGACTACTTGTAGTTCATCATCAAATTTGGTCTCTTCTACACTTTTTAAGACCCAAACTTCTTTTTGATAATCAAACTTTGCTCTTTGAGCTACTAAAAGATAATCAGGAGTTTGTTCTTGAGTCAGGCGGATATAGTTGAATCCACCTTTGATCTCTTCTTCTTTCGTATCGTAATAATAAATATAATAAAAACCTTCTTGGCCTTTGAAATGTTTTTGGTAGACCACTCCTACTAATGTGTTTTGGTCTCCTTCTTTTAACATCTTATGTTCTTCGTTTGCCCTTGCGTTTAAAGGAGCCACAACTGTTTGTTTTAAGAAGAATGCAGCAAACCAAAGTACACAACTGAATGCTACGATAGGAGTTACAATCCTTCGAAAAGAGATACCTGCGGCCATCATGGCCACTAATTCTTTGTTTGCCGAGAATTGACCTACGGAAAAAGAAACGGAGAATAGTATGGCGATGTTCATGATGTACTGGATGAGCATCTGAGGGAGCCGGAATAGTATGAAAAGCCAGCCGTGGATCTTCCCACCTTTGGAGGAAGCCATATCTCCCTTAATATCGCTATAGGAAGACATAAAGGCCAAAAATCCTAAAGTGATCAAGGCCCCGATAAATATTTTTACAAACTCCGAGAATACATATTTATCCAAGATCCTAGGAGGGAAAAATTCCTCCTTAATTCTGTGGATCCATTCTTTGGGACGGATTTCGGGAAGACTGAATTGCATTCCGAATCCATCATCAAAAGGCCGAGCGATTCCTACGAACCATTTATTTGGGTTGACGATCCTGGCTCTTAAGGGAAGATTTCTCGGTCACAGGAGGAGATCATGAAAAAAAGCGCCATTACGTTCGCAATACTCGCCACTCTTATTTTTACCGTTTCGGTTTCTGCCGAAAAAAGTACGGAAGATCATATCAAGGCACTTTCCAGCGGATCCGATCAGGAAAAAATCGAAGCTTCCCGTTATTTGGGAGATAAAAAAGAAAAATCCGCAGTTCCGGAATTGATCAATCTTCTGAACCGTTCCAACGATCCTAAAGTTGCAGTTCCTGCAGGGATTGCTTTGGGTCAAATCGGAGAAGCAGGTGATACTACAATCGCTTTGAAAAATAAAGTGATCAGCTCTGATAACGGAGATATCGTTTATACTGCTCTCGTTTCTATACTAAACATCGTGATTAAAAATGAGAAGGCGGAAGACGCTGCGAAAGAAGCTCTCGAATTTGCGGATAAAAATCGTAGATCTGATGAGTTTGTTTCCGATTTCTTAAACGTTCTCACTAAAAAACTGAAGGGTTAATCCTTTTCGGTGTTGAGTCCGGAGGAACTGAGTCGCTATTCCAGGAATATTCTTCTAAACGAAGTTAAACGTAGCGGTCAGGAAAAACTCAAAAAATCCGTAGTAACGGTAATAGGAGCCGGGGGTCTTGGATCTCCGGCTTTGTTGTATTTAGGGGCCGCCGGACTAGGAAATATTCGGATCATCGACTCCGATATTGTCGAAACCACAAATCTACAAAGGCAAATCATATTCAAACATTCTGATATAGGAAGGTCTAAATCAGAAGCTTCTTCCGAAAACCTTAGTTCTTTAAATCCTTATATAAATGTGGAAGGTATATGCGCTAGACTTAACGGAGAGAATGCCAAAGATCTATTGAGTGGGTCCGATCTGGTTTTAGAAGGTTCCGATAATTTCGATACTAAGTTTTTAACGAACGATATATGTATAAGGGAGAAGATCCCTTTTATAACGGCAGGTGTTCTTCGTTTTGAAGGAATGGTGATGGGAGTTCGTCCTGGAAAGGACGCATGTTTTAGATGTGTTTATGAAAATCCTCCCGCTCCGGAGCATGTGCCTTCTTGTGCGGATGCAGGAGTGATCGGTAGTATGGCCGGAATGATAGGTACAATCCAAGCTACCGAAAGTATTCAATTTTTATTAAATGATTCCGAGAGAGAATCGGGTTTATTCGGTAGAATTTTACAAGTAGATTCTAAATCTATGGAATTCAGGACTATCTCTACAGTCAGACGAAAGGACTGTACAGTCTGTGGGAATATTCACTGAACTTCTTTTTTAGAAAAGTCTAAAGAATATCCGGCTCCTACAAAGATCGCTTTTGCAGTGGAATTTCCTGCAAGTCCTTGGGTTAAAGATTGGATTAATACAGTGTTTATATAAGCATTTAAAGGGCTTCCATTTAAATCCAAGTCCCCTCCAAAATGTTCCATCTTGTAAGTGAGTTTAGAATATTGGAATCCTGTCCAAAAGAATACCGAATCTCTCCAATGATAGATCAATTTTCCGGAAATAGTTTGAGAGTTTACTTTCCATTGATTATTTAAGGCTGCTCTTTCTTCGAAAAAACTTCCCAAAAGATAAGCGATCTGGTCTCTAGTATAAATTGAATTTCCATGTAAGAATTGTTTTTGGAATTCCCACCGAGTTTCCCATTTTTCCCTCCATTTGTATTCTAGTGCAGCTCCTACAGAAGGACCACTTAGATAATCGCTGAAACTGACTCCGTATTTTATGGTCCAGTCTATTGCATTAGTATTTGTTGGATCCTTAGGAGAAATTTCGTAAGTAGAATCGTCCTTTCCCTTCTGCCATATTTTATGATAACCTAATATAGGCCTGACTTCGAGCCCTGACTTGGAAAATACTGCATAGGAGATTTGAGCATTTATCTGTTTATAACTAATTGTATGGTAGGGGACTCCCGGTGTAAATGCTCCTTGGGAAATTGTCGTTCCGGAAAGATCAGGATAAACTATACTCCCGAAATTATTCACTGATTCTAGGGAGTTTAAATGAGATCCTCCTAATTCTCCTACAAAACGTTTCCATGTGTATCTTAGGTTTATCGTTTTTGCGTCTGAATTTTTTCGATCCGGAGAATTATAAAAGAAGCCGCCATTACCACCTAAGATCGAACCGTACTGTTCCACATTTCTATGGAAATTTGGCACTTGGCTTTCATAGCTGCTTCTTCCTATTCCGCCTAAAATTTCGAAACTATGGCGATATGAAGGAATGAAAGAGGCGTTTGCTTTTTTGAGGATTTCTTCCTCTGGTTTCTTTTGACTTTCTTCTTCTTTTGGTTTTGCCTCGATTACAGGATCAGCTTTTTCGATCTTTTCCTGTTTGATAGGTTCTTTTATATCAGGATTTTTGAATGTAATTCTGCGAATGGAAGATTTTAGTATTTCTTCTTCCTTTCCTTCTGCACTTTTGAACCTGATCTTGAATGCACTTTGATGAAGAACTTCTCCCTTGAGAATTCTACCATCTTTCATATAAACATATTGTGTTTCGGGAAAAATATTAATCGGAATGAGAACAACTAGGCTTAAAACGAAAATTCGTTTCAGATAAAACATTTCAAAAAGATTAGACGATTTTATTTATTAAAGTCGTACGAGTAAGTCGCTCCAATTTGTATTGTAGTGGATTTTGTTTCTTTGAGTGCTCCAGGGCCGATAAGAGATTCGAACAATAATTTTCCTAATGGGTAACTTTCCGGATCCACTCCTGAAGAATCTCCATTCCCGACGCTCAAGGCGGTCTCTGACATAGTGTAAGTCCAACTCGTACTATTTAGTCCCATCCAAAAGCCAACTCCGTATTTCCAAGGATATAAAAATTTCAGATCAATGATGGCTCCTTTTGCGACCCATTTATTGTACACATCGATATTCTCTGATTGGGCTTGAGCGCTAATAGGTGCATAAGCATTTAGGTGTCGATCGTAAGTTCCGAAACCTTTCATTTGTAAAATATGAAGTCCAGCGCGGATCTCGAACTTTTCGAATTTTACATCGTATTGAACCCCGTAGGAGAAACCTTTTAAACCTTCTGCAACTGAAGTAGGTGCGGTTCCAAAATATTGGTCACTAAACAGTGGGGCCACTCCTGTTCCTAAAGTTAACGAATTTGAATTGTCAGTTTTTGTCCAGAACTGGTGGTATCCGATCACCGGACGAATATCGTATTTTGGATTTGGGTATACTGAGTAAGAAAAATTTCCATAAGCATGTTTCATAGAAACGTCATAATTTCCATGGATAAATTTTGGAAAAGTCCCGCTGCTCGGACCATCTATTCCGATAATAGTTTGGGTTGCGGTAGATGTGACGGAACTTGCGCCTGCTTCTCCTACAAATCTGTTCCAAGAGTATCTAATCTCTAAAGAGTGAGCCTTTCCACTTTTAGGTTTTGGTTCTATCGGATATTCGAATTTACCACTGTCTTGCCCCAAGCTACTTCCGACTGCAATTACACTGTCGTAATAATTTGCTCCTTGGAAGTTTACTATTCCGGATCCAGTGCCTAAAAATATATCTAAACGATTTCGTTTTGCTTCTTCGATCTGTTTTTTTCTTTTTTCTGCCTTCTCGTCTATGATAGCTTGTTTTTTAGAATCTTCTTCTTGTTGTTTTGCAATTTCTTCCGGAGTAGGTGTAGGAGGTCCAACAGGAGTTTTATCTTTAGGTTCCGGAGTTTTGGCTTCTTTAAATGCTACTCTTTTGATTTCTTGTTTTGAAATTTCCTTTGTGGAACCATCAGGTAGTTTGATCACCATTTTGAATGCGGTTTGGGAAATAATCTCCGCTGTGATCACTCTTCCGTCCTTCATATAGATGACTTGATCGTTTGGATAGACAGAAGTTAAGGAACAGATCAGACATCCGAAGAAAATTGCCGCGTATATTTTATTTTTTAGCCTTCGCATTTCCTATCTTGATCCCATTCAATTTGGAATTCTGGGAAAGAATCCCTGGAATGAAAGTAAGATTCAAGCAATAAATTGACATGCCAGAAAACTAAGAACGGTTATCGTATAACAAATACTACATTCTTAAAAATATACTTCGGTTAATAATTTTCCTCCGGTCCGAAGTTTAAGGTTTTAGAAATTCCAAATTGTATGGAAGTCGCTCTACTTGTGGCATTTATAGTTTGAGCCACGAGCTTTTGACTGAAATTCCAACTTACAAGTTCGGACAAAGTAGGGGGATCGTCATCTAGAGAAAGTGTGATCGGAAAACTTCCATCTTGTAGGGAATATTTCCATTGATAAGAATCATATTTGATAAAAAATCCGATCCCCATTTTCCAAAAATAACTCAACTTTAAGGAAGCGTGAGTTCCTTTTGCCTTCCAATCAAAACTATAATCGCCAGGTAATACAAATAAAGTGTAAGGAGGGGCTAAAAATATAGCCGTATAATCTTGGTGGATGGATTGGGAGCCTTTCATGCTTAAGGATTCGAATTCAGACCTTATCTCGACTTTAGATCCGAACAAATAAGCGAAGCCTAATCCGATGGATGTGCCACTTAAACTTTCGGAAGCTTGAAAGTTTGATTTCCCAGCCACATTATCTTGTTGAAATACCTGTGACTGAGAGTCCTTCGTTCTATTCCAAGTTCGGATATAGCCTACACTCGGATATAACTCGAAATTAGATTTGGATAGTGCAGAATACGATGTTTTGAAAAAAGCCGCCTTCATTTGTTCCGGATAAGATCCGTAAATCACTATCGGTTCCGCCTCGGGACCTATATTCCGAGAGCTTGTGGAAGTATTGGTTTCCATTCCTCCGGCTTCTATGGAGAATTTTTTGAACTTATAATTGATCCCTGCTGAGACGGAAGTGCCTGCAGTACGTTTTGGACCTCCTGCTAGGAAGAAAGGAGTCGCATCAACGAATATACTCCTAATGTTTTGGTATTTATAATAAAAGTCTATGGTTTGGGGGGAGAAGGTTCCATTTCCCGCTCCCAAATAAAAATCTATATAATGTCTTTCTAATGGACTTCTGACAACTCTTTTAGCTTCTTTGACGACCGGGGGAGGTGAAACAATTTCGGGTTCTTGTTTTTTGGGCTCTTGCTTTTCGACAGGTATTAGAGGTTCGACTTTTTTAGGCTCTTCTTTTTGAGGTTCCCTATAGGCGATCCTCAGGATAGTTTCCTTTTGGATACGTCTTGTCTCCCCGTTTTGTAATTTTATATCGATATAGGCCGCGGTTTGGTTGATGACATCCCCATGTAATATTTGGCCGTTACGTAAGTATACAGTCTGGGGTTCTGCAAATACAATCGCCGGTAGGAATAATAAGAATAGAAATAGAATTTTGGATTTCATTCAACCTTCTTCATTCATTGTATAAAATATTAGTTAAAAATTTATTTCCATTCACTATATTCCTACACAAATATAGGAGAGAGAAAAGAATCATACTATTTTTTAAAGAAAGAGAAAGTCTTTTTGTTTGGTTAGATGAAACTACGGACCGAATTTACCAACTCTGATTCATTTTCCAGAACGGTTTCTAATCTGAGATAAAACCATTTGGAAAAATTTTTATCCATTTCAATAAGCGAAGCGATCTTTACTCCGTCTTTTTCCGTACAGATAATGTAATCTTGATCGGAAGATTTTTCAGAAATATGAACTAGATCTTCTTTCGTATAAGAATAATGATCTGGATAAGATTTGGTTTTTAGTTCGGATGGATTTTGATCTTTTAAAGAAGAATAAAACGAATCCGGATTTCCCAAACCTGCAAAGCTGAATACTGATTTTCCTAATAGATCTTTAACGGAAACTTCTGAAGCCTCAGAAGAAAGTGGAACTAGTTTCTGGGGAGAAAACTTAAATTTTAAGGTTTGAGAAGGTCTGTATTTTTGGATCCATTTAGAAAGTAGATCTTCCCATTCTTCCGAAAATTTAGAAGCGATTAAAAAATTCGCCCTGGATACTGAACTATAAGATTCTCTTAATAAACCTAAAGGGAGAACAAATTCCATTTTAGAAAGTTTTGTACAATCTAATAAAACTAAATCTAAATCTCTGTTTAAAGCGTGATGTTGGAATCCATCATCTAATAATGTAAATACCTTTTGATCAGTTGGTATTTTGTTTTCGGATCTGAATTGCAGATAAGAGTCGTATCTATTACTTCCTACATACACTTCAGCAAAAGGAAGATTCTTTTTTAAAAGAAGAGGTTCATCTCCAATTTCAGTGGCGGAAGAATTTTCAGTAACTCTTCTGGTTCCTTTTCCTGAGGAGCCATATCCTCTGCTTAAGATTACGATCGGGATATTTGGAAAATTAGAATGAAGTAATTTTGCTAGATGTAAAGTGAAAGGAGTTTTGCCTGTTCCACCCACACTGAAATTTCCTACGCTGATTGTTATGGAAGAAGGAAGAGTTCTTTTTTTCTTAAAACTTCTATCTAAAAAAAATAAAATCCTATAGATGAGGCTGAGTAAAAATAGGATCGGAAAAAATAGGATCTTTCCAAAAGAGATCATCTTCTTTTCTTAAACCGGAGATTCTGCGAATTGCATCTCGTATAATTTCTTATACTTTCCATCGAGGCGGATCAACTCGGAGTGAGATCCTGATTCTACTACCTTTCCACCTTCCATAGTAAAAATAGTATCTGCGATTTGAACTGTAGAAAGTCTGTGGGCGATGATAATGACAGTTCTATTTTTGTATAAAGATTCAAGAGCTTGTTGAACGACTCTTTCCGATTCTGTATCTAAAGCAGAAGTTGCCTCGTCCAAAATAAGAATTTCAGGATTATTCAATAACGCTCTTGCGATGGAGATCCTTTGCCTTTGGCCTCCGGACAACATCACTCCTCTTTCTCCCACTACTGTATCGAAACCGTCTTCGAAAGATAAGATAAAGTCAGTTGCAAATGCAAGTTCTGAAACTTCTCTCATTCTTTCTTCCGTAACCTTTTCCGTTCCGTAGCAGATATTCTCTCGGATACTTCCGTTGAACAAGAATACTTGTTGGTTCACGATGGAAATTTTTTTGCGTAAGGATGCCAAATCTAAATTTCTGAGATCAGTTCCATCCCAAGTGATGGAACCTTCGCTTGGGTCGATCAATCTTGGTACAAGATCCACCAATGTGGATTTTCCTGCGCCGGAAGAACCGACTAACGCGATTGTGGATCCTTTTTGAATGGAAAGATTTAAGTCGGATAGAGCGGGGCTTTTTGCTCCAGGGTAAGTGTATCCTACCGAATCGAATTTTAATTCTTTAGAAAGTCTTTTTGGATAAATAGGATTTGGAGGATTTTTTACATCCGTTTCACTATCTAGCATTTCAAAAACTCTGGTTCCGGCAGCCACTGCACTTTGGATGGAGTTGGATAACATTCCCATCTGCTTGAATGGTCTGGTCAAAAATACCAAAGTTAAGAAGAAGATCATAAAATGACCTAAGGTCAATTTTTGGAGTTCGATCAAATAAGCACCGAAAGCCAAAAATATTACGGCAACTATGGAGCTGGAAAGTTCCACTAAAGAAGGACCTATCTGGTGATAGAAATGTCCTTTGAATGTTTTGTCGGAAAGATCGTTATTGATCTCCCAAAATCTTCCGGCTTCCGTTTTTTCCATGGAGAATGCACGGATGACTCGGATCCCTGAAATCACTTCTTGCAAATGCCCGTTTAATGATGACAATCTTTCTTGTTGATTGCGAGTCGCTTTTCTGATCCTGTCAGCAAAAGAAGTTACCGGTCCCATGATCAACGGGACCACGACTAAAACCGCGATGAACATTTCCCAACTTAAAAAGAGAAGAATGAGCAAATGTGTGATGATATAGAAAAAATCTACGATAGCATCTTTCAGATCTGAACTGATTATTTTTGCCAAAACTTCTACATCGTTAACGATGCGGCTCATAAAGATCCCTGTCTTCTCTTGAACAAAATGATTGAGAGGAAGTTCCTGCGCCTTAGAATAAAGTTCTAAACGCAAATCTCGGACAGCTAAATAACCGCCTGAGTTGATGCAGTACACAGCGCCCGTTAAGAACAAAAGTTTAGCTAGATAAATTGGAAATATGAATAAACAAAAAATTAAAACGAGCTGATCTTTGGGAAGAGTGGTTAAATAAAAGTTAGTCTTGATCTTTATATCTGCGACTAGGGCTTCTATTTTTTGGATTGCTTCTAATTCTTTTCCTTCTTCCCTAACTTTTAATGCGATACTTTCTTTTTTGGTGAGTGTAATTTGAAAGTCAGCTTTTCCGCCTTTTCCGATTGCGTTGAAAATTGGAATAACGCTAGTGAGAGAGGCACCATTGAGTATAGATACAAAAAAGGATAGTACGATCCCGGTGATTAATCTGTATTTATACTTGAAGGAATACCCCAAGAGGCGTCTATAGACGTTCATAGGTCCGGAATGTTTTATCCTAGATTTCTAGACTCGGTCTCTTCCCGGTTTCAGGTCGGACCGAAACCGACTCTTACCTTTTCCCTGGCTTTCCTTCTTTTGTCCCTTCTTTTTTATGGTTGTGGAAAAGCGGAAAGAAGTCCTGAAAAACTGGTATTTTCACTACCTTCTGATCCGATCTCTTTAGATCCGATCCGATCTACTGATTTATCTTCCAGAATTGTTCTAAAATATATCTACCCAAGGCTTTTTGAAATAAATGGAGAAGGTACAATCCTTCCTTCTTTAGTGAGATCATATAAGTTAACGGAAGGTCCGTCATCTAAGATCAGAAGATTGATCTTAGAGATCCGCAAAGATCGAAAATTAAATGTAAGTGCTCAAATCGTTTTAGGGTCTTTAGAAAGATTAAGAAATACTCCAGGCCCAAGAAGAAGTACATATTCTTTTTTAAAAGGTGGGAAAGTTCTCTCCGATTCCAGTTTGGAAATTTATTTCGAAGGGGGTCTTAGGGAAACTTTAGAAAAACTTTCTTTGCCACAAGCTTGGATCTATTGCGGCCCACCTGAATCAGTTTGTGGTGATTTTAAATTAGCAGAATGGAAAAGAAACAATCATCTTAGATTGGTTGCTAATCACCCGAACGATTTGGGTTCTGAAATTCTGTTTAGAGTTCTTCCTCAAGCAAGCACAGGATTGTATTTATATTTTAAAGACGAATTGGATCTGATGAAATTACCTGTCTTTCTTCTTAAAAACTCATTAGTAAAAGATGATCATATTTCTATTCGAAAAGGAGGCGGTGTTCAATACATAGCGATCAACGCAAAAGAATCCTGCTTCGATAAGAACTTTAGAAAAGCATTAAATTATTCCGTAGATAAACGTACAATCATCCGGGTTTTATTGGAAGGAAAAGGAGAAGTTTCCGTAGGCCCATTTCCAAAATCTCTTTCTGATACCTGGGCTTCTTCCGAAGAAATGTATCCTTATGATCTCGCAAAAGCCAAAGAACTTCTTTCTAAGTCAGTTTGTTATCCTAAAATTTTAGAAAGAGAATTAGAATTTAGGATGAGAGGAGACGAGGAGAACCAGGCAAATGGAGCTGCAATTGTCCAAAACTTGAAAGAGCTGGGATTAAAGATCAAAATCCTTCCGATGGAAAAGGCTGCATTATATAAAGAGAATGGAGAAGGAAAGGGAGATCTAACATTACTATTTTGGTATGCGGATCTACCTGGACCATTTGCATTTTTAGATCCATTATTTGCCGGAGATAGATTCGGGAATGGAGGAAATCGAGCCTTCTACTCTAACCCAAAAATGGAAAAAATTTTCCAAGAGATTAGATCTACTGATAAAACGGATATAAGCCCTCAGATCAAAGAAGCATTTTCACTTTTATCCGACGATGCTCCTTGGATTTTTTTATGGTCCCCATATGAATTATATCTAGTAGGGGACCGCTTGCCAAAAAATCCTAATCGTCGTTCGGATCTTCCTTAATTTCAGGAAGTTCTAATTCCACTGCATCTTCTCCGGAAAGAGCTTCCTCGGAACTGTTTGTGGATGTGCCTCCTTCTGTTTGGGTAACTGTAGGACTAGGCGCACCTCCGCCAGGTTGGTCTCCCACATAATAGTACTGTCCATAGAGTGGATGTTTACATTCTGCTTCGTTGGATAAAAGTCCGCCTGTTTCCGCGCAAATGTCCACTTTCACATAATCTCCGTTAAATGGAGTGATGAGACTATCACCAAAACCTAATGTTCTGGCTACGTGCGAAACATATCTAAACCAAATAGAGCCGCTTGTTCCTGAGCCTGAACCGGGGAATGGAGCTCCTAGATCATTACCAACCCAAACTGCGGTGACTAAATTAGGATTCACACCTGCAAACCAAACATCTCGTACTCCTTTTCTGGAGCCCCAACGTTTTTGTGCTTCTTTAGGAGATTGAACCGTCCCTGTCTTTCCGCCTAGTGGAAATTTTTCTCCATCTTTTAATGCGATCTTGAGTGTACCTTCTTCGGAAACCACAGCTTCTAATAAGTTTAAGGTCATTGCGCAAGCGACAGGATCTAAAATTTGTTCCGCTTCTTTTGGATCAGGTAGAAGGTTTACATAAAGTTCTGATCCTTCGAAGTCTGTGATCCTAAGTATTTCCACAGGTTTTACTTTTTTACCGTTATTTGCGATTGTTGCGTATACTGTTGCCAGCTCTTTAGGAGATAATTCTCCGGAGCCGAGTGCCAATGTAAGATTATGTTGGAACCTTCTGCTCAATTCCGAGCTGTCAAGGTCCAAAATTTTTCCCAGAGTATGGATAAAATCACCAACGCCAATCTCATCCATGAACTTGACTGCGATAGTATTCACAGACTGAGCGAATGCAGTTCTAGTTTGCATTGCACCTCTATGGCCTTTATACCAGTTTTTAGGGGCATATCCTCTGATCTTGATTGGCTCATCCACAACGATAGAAGTAGGAGTTGCTATCCTTTTTTCGAATGCCATCAGATAGACGAGTCCCTTGATCACGGAGCCTGGTTGTCTTACAGCGGAAACTGCTCGGTTTAGCCTGAATATATTAGAAATTTTGTAACTACCGACCATTGCTTCCACATATCCGTTTGTAGGATTGATGGAAATCAAACTTCCGTTCATATTCTCTATGATCTTATTTTGTTTAACTGCTTCTTCCGTTTTACCGGCTTTTACGTAATTTGCTTTATCTTCAGAAAGTTTTTTGCGAACTGCCTCTATTCCTTCTCTGAGAGAACGTTCTGCAGCTTCTTGTTTATCATAATCTAATGTGGTATATACGTTCATACCACGGCTTTCCAGATCAATCTCCGAGAAGTTCTCGATCACGAATTGGCGGATCCCGAAATTAAAATCGGAAGCAAGATTGATCGTAAAATCTTTATCAAAGCCGTACTTTCCTATCTCGGAAGTGATGACTACTTTATCCTCTTCTTCTTTTGTTTCCTCGACCACATAAAAGGATCTGAACTTGCGGATATTTGCATCTACCTTCTTCTCAAAATCTCTCTCAATAGATTTAGGATTCGGATGAAGGTTTTGGTTTTTGCCCATTACGGTCATCACCATCTTCTGCCTTTTGAGAGCTATTTTAGGATTCCTAACAGCATTATAGTTAGAAGGAGCCGGAATTGTTCCCACAAGCAAAGCCGCTTCTGCAGGAGTTAATTCATATGCAGGTTTATTAAAATAATAACGGGAAGCTTCTTCCACTCCTGTATTTCCTTCTCCCAAGAAGATACGATTTAGATACATTGCTAAGATCGTATTTTTGTCGAACTTGCTTTCCAAGTAGAATGTACAGTAAAACTCGGTGAGTTTATTGAATACGTTTCGAGCTCCTAAATCCAAAGTAAGTTTTGCTAACTGCTGGGTAAGAGTAGAACCGCCTTGTTTTTGGAAAGTGGTTAAGTTAACTATGATCGCTCTAAGTAAGGCGGTAAAATTTACGCCATTATGCTCGTAAAAATCTCTGTCTTCCGAACTAAGAAGAGCCCATATTATATTTCCGTGATTTGCTAAATTATCAGTACGGATCGGTCTGAATTTTCTACGAGAGAATTCTCCGATCAATTTTCCGTTTTTGTCCAAGATGCGTATCGGTTTGATCTCGTTCGGATCGTACGCATCCGAAACTTCTCTTTGGAAAGTTTCTAGATTTCGGACGACTTCTTCTTGTTTGGTGAGCCATACAACATAAGATCCGCCGATCAGAAATGAAAGTATTACGATCCCGGAAATGACCGAGTATTTAAGGATGGATCTCCAGTTTGTTCTAGAATATTGGAGGAGTGCAGCTAAAATTCCAAGGATACGATCTTTGATGTTCATAAGGTCCGTCGGTAGGTTTTCCGTCGTAAGTTAAGGAAAGAAAAGGACTTTTTTTGAGAATTTTTGTCCGGATCTTGCACTCTTATGTCGGCATAAAACATATCCGAAAGGATTAGGGAACGGACAAATAAAGGTGATTCTGGTAGACAGTTCGTAAATTCTATGTCCAATAAAGTTTTGCTTTGGGGAACCGAAGACCTAGGAATCATGGAAGACCTGCCTTACAAAAAAGAAATTTCTCTTCGCCAGCATTCTTCTTTTCCTACAAAGGCTGAAATCTGGCCCAAGGTCAGGCTATTATTCGGAAGAGAAGGAATTCCTACAGACCTTTCCCACCTCTATTTGAATGAAGATGGAGAATCTTGGGCCAATCTAGGTTATTGGGAGAATACAAAAGAATACGGCACAGCCTGCTCGAATTTAGCGGAACATTTGGGAACTATAGCGGGACTAGAGCCGGGTTCTAAACTTTTAGATCTTGGGTTCGGATGCGGAGACCAATTTAAGATTTGGGAAAATACGTTTGGAGTAAATGTTTCGAATATTTACGGGATCAATATTTCCAAGATCCAAATTGAATTCGCAAAAAGACGTTATGAGGGTAGAGGCAGCTCTCCTAATTTAATTTTAGGAAGTGTAGAAGGTTTAGCGGAATTCGAGGACAAAACCTTTGATGTGGTGCTTGCCTTAGACAGTTTATATTTTATACCGAATCGAAACAGATTGGTTGGAGAAGTTTTTCGAATTCTAAAACCGGGAGGAGTATTCGTATCCGCAGAGATATTATTCTCGGATCGAAAAATTTCTTATTGGGAAACTTTCAAAAGAAATTTGATCTCTAAGATGGCCAAAATGTCTTCCGACCTCAAAAAGGTAGAAGGTATCGTATCCGAATATTCCGCCCTAGGATTCAACTTCGAAGTTTTAGAAAGAATAGATCCTTTCGTATTTCCTGGATTTTCCCAATTTATATTAGAAAAAATTAAATCGGAAAAAAAGATCCCTAAAAGACTCGCGGGAAGATACGAGATGTTAGGAGAATACTTCGGCTCCGAAACGATCAAAAAACATTTCGAATATTGGATCTATAAGGTCAGAAAACCCGAGTAGATTTTAAGATCTGAGAGAACCTTCTACCCATCTTTTGACATCCAAAGAAGTGGAAACTCCTGCTTCTAAAAGTGGCATTCCATACTTGGCATAAGAACCGCAGAGCCATACTTTTTTACCAGGAAGTTCCTGTAATTCTTTCAGCTCTTCTAAGATCTTTCTGGAAGCGATATCTATTACCGGTCTTTCGAATTTGGATCTGCTGATAAAATCTTTTTCATTCGGTTCCACAAGCGGATTCCAAGTTTGGAATACGGACTTACCTTTCATAGAAGGAAGGACTTTATTCAGGAGAATAGTGGCAGTTGCGGTGGAACTATCTTGTGAAAGAGAAAAACACATAGGTGCCCAATGTCTTTTCTGTTTGGGCATAAATTTTTCGTCCGAGTGAACTACTACTTCGGAACCTTCGTATTTTAGTTTGGAAAGTAGTGCCTTCTCCTTTGAATATTCATCAGGAAGGATGGAAATAGCCTGGTTTGCCGGAGCAGCGACTACTACTCTGTCGAAAAGTTCTTCTCCATTCTCGAAAATCAATTTCACTTTATCTTTTTCTAAAACGATTTTTTTAGGATCAGTGCTTAAACGAACAGAAGAAGCTCTTTTAGAAAGTTTTTCCGTAACATCTCTGGTCCCTTTTTCAGGAGTTAAAAATCTCAAAAATTTTAAACCGCTGGAATGATAGCCGATTACCACTTCTGCAGGATAATTTTTAGCACTTTCAGAAGTGCATGTATTGATCGTAGAGAACATAGGGATCAGATACAGATCCTCGAATTCTACTGAATAACCGAACCTACTTAAGAATTCGGAAATAGTGATTTGTTCCCCTTCTAATGATTGTAATTCCCTATCGGATTCTTCATAAAAACGGATCGCATCCGAAAAAATTCGCCTAGAAGTTTTATTAGAAAAACAAACCCAATAAGGGATCGGAACAAAATTGCCTCCGATACCCAAAGTAGAAAAACCGAAATAAGTGGTGCCGTCTCCGTAGTTTAAGGAAAACGAATAATCCACAGGTCTTACTTCGATCCCTGCCTCTTTGTAAAGATCCAAAAGACAAGGATAATAATTACGTTTGAATGCTCTGAAAGGAACATCCACTCGGATCGAATGTCCGTTGGAGAAAAGATCAGTACCATGAGCATCCATACCGACCAAAGGATGTTTTTCTATAAGAGAGACTTCGTGTTCTTTGCCCAAATACCAAGATGCGCTTAAGCCGGCGATTCCACTACCGATGACCGCTATTTTCATTCCGGATTAGAATCCTTTTTTAAAACAAAAATACAAGGTAAAACCTGAATTTAAGGAAGGAATGCTACAAAAAAGGAAACCGAATATTCAGTCGACGATCTGTAACACAACTCTTCTATTCCTTTGACGGTCCGAAGCGTTATCATTGGAAGAAATTGGTTGGCTGTCCCCAAAACCTTGGGTCCTAACTCGTTCGTTGTCGATCCCGTGCTTGGAAATCAAATAATCTGCCACTGCTTTTGCCCTGTTTTCCGAAAGTTCTAGGTTACGCTCTTTTTTGCCCACGTTGTCCGTATGGCCTTCGACAGAGATTTTGAGTTTAGGATTCGATTTTAAAAAGTTCGCCAAACGATCTAATTCAGGTTCGGAATCCTTCGAGATATCAAATTTGTTTGTCTCAAAAAATAAATTGTTTAGAAGAATTTGCCGGCCCACTGCCAGAGTCGGAAGACGAAATTCTACATCTAACTTTGCATCTTCTTGTTTGGATTCCGTAAGATCTATATTTCTAGAAACGGAAAGATGACCGGGCTTCTCCGCATAAAAACCGTATTTTTCACCGTAAGGGAGGACTAAACTAAAGGAACCGGTTTTAGAATCACTCTTTGCACTTCCTCTTTTTTCCAATCGTGTTAAGGATTCGTAATGTATTTCCGCACCTAAAGGATTTCCTTCTTCATCCAAAACCTTACCGTTGATTACCACGACAGGGTTCGGGCGGAAATCATGGGGAAGATAAGCCATGTATAACTGACCTTCTTTGCTTACATAAGCCCAGTCGCTATTTACAGGGATAGAGAAGAAGTTCACACCTTTCAAATTTGCTGAGACCTCGACTGGTTTAGTCCAATTGTCCCAACCTTCTCCGATTCTTTTGGTCACATAAACCGAAAGACCCTTATGACCATCACTGCAGAAATATAGAGTTCTATCATCTCCTGCTAAAAACGGAGCGGTCTCTTCAGAAGGGGTATTCACGACCTCTCCCAAATTTTTACCGAGAGAGAAAGAACCATCCGCTTTTTGAATGCTTACATATAGATCCAATTTTCCATAAGAATCAGGTTGCTGGACGGAATAGATCAATATCCTTCCGGAAGAAGAAAGAGTGGAACCGCCGAAAACTGAAGTGTTATTTTTTAGATATATATTCGAAAAATCGGGAAACTTAATCGCTTTTGGATAAGACCAGTTCCCTTTTTCTTTATAACTTTTATATAATGGAACAGTTGCTTTGTTCTGAAGTTGAGTGAGCTTACGGAGATATTCGTAAGCGAGTTGTTCTTCCTTTAAACGGAATTCCATCTCGTCTCGAGTGTTTTTTCTCAGCTCTTCTCTTTTTTCTTGGAACTCGACTTGTATCTTATGCGAAGCTTCGTCATCACCAAAAGAACCGAAAACGAATAATTCATTATTACTAGGAAGTACTGCAATCACTGCGGAGTTCAGATCATTATTTAAAGGAGCCGGCATCTCCTTGCCATCTCTCCAAAAACCTTTATCGTCCTTCTCCGCAAACCAAATCCTTTGAGTGCCTGATTTACCTTTGCTAGAATACACGGTCCAAAAGATGGATTGCCCATCAGGAGTTACTGTCGGATTAAAAGCGAAGTAACCTCTGTTCACGTAATTCGGAATTCTTTTTAAAGTCCAATCCGAAAGGCCCTTGGATTCCGAAAAAGGATAGGTCTCATAACGTATCGGGTCGCAATTTTCTCCCCTCATCTGGCAAAGAACACGAACGGTTTGGTTATGAAGTCTGGAAAGTTCAGGACTTAGATCGTTGGAAAGCACCTGGATGAAATCGTTTCCTGTGCCTAACATTCTACCGAATTGAAGAAGTTTACCTTCTACAATCCTTTCCTCAGCGAGAAGATTTGAAGAGAAAAGGAGAAACATAGAGAAAAGCAAAGCGGAAAGAAGACGGTTCATATTATATGTTTCGGAGAATAATATCCGAACCGGAAGAGAGGAAAAGAAAAAATTAAAATAAGGAAGAGATCAGGCGATCCAGCCGGGGAAAAACTTTCGGATCAGAAAAAGACCGACCAATAGAATACCAAAGTTCAAAAGAGAAGAAACAAGAATAAAGACAAGCTTAGAAGGTTCTTTGCCCTGAGACTTACGACGACTTGCAGTAAAAGCCGCCCCAAGACTCAAAACTAAGCCGGATATAAAGGAAATCTCAGGAAGATCTTTCTTATCATAAAGGTAGGAGTTCAAACTTTCAGAAACTACCAACATAACACAAAGAACGATCAAAAATACAAAACTTCTGATGAACCCTAAAACGTAAAAAGAAGTCAGATTTTTATTCATAAGCCGGTAGTTTTAATTTTGAATTATAATTTTTCGGTTATCGTCTCTGCAAATTTAGCCTCTTCCGGTTTACACTCTGTAAAGAATAAAGGAAGGCCTAAAAAAACGGGTGGTGTCGGAACTTGACACTTTGCATACACACTCCATTCTTTGGAATAAGGAATAAGAGAAACGCCGTAAGCACCATATACAAAGTTTACACATTGATTGATGGAAGTTTCGGTATAATATTTCCCTTGGCTAAGAGTTGATTTTAGATACGGATTGATGAAAAGGACGTTCATTAGAGTTAGATCAAGTCCGGAAACATTACCGATAGTTCCTCCGCTTGTGCGATCTGAATAACCGTAAGATGAGCAGTCTACAGGTTCGTTAGGAATATTCGTTGAAAATGCAAGATTCTGCAATGCATCCTTGATCTTTTTTTGAGCGTCTCCTCCGGAAATTGTCGCAGGTCCTCCGGAATAAGTACAGTTAATTATTAGGGAGAGGAATAATAAAACAAAAGAGAGACAACTTAATAAATTCTGCATATAAATTCCATGATTTCAACTAACGCTGAAATGTCATATTTTTTATGAAGTTATCTCTCATTCCGAAGAATCGGACATGTATTTTTGGCAATTTTATTAATATGTAAAAGTATAAGCCCAGTAAATCAGAAGCAATTGTAAAGGGAGTCTTAAAATTAGCGCCCAAGTAGGAGGATCCTTTCTGGTTCTTGACTGAAAGTGATATACGTTAGCCGGAAACACAGCAATCAAAAGAAGGACCACACCCCAAGCCGCCAATACTTTAGTTTGAGGAAAGAAAAGACCGAGCCCCAAAGCGATCTCAGCGATACCGCTAAGTTGGACCATAAGTTTATGATAAGGGATCCAAGGTGGCATGATCCTCATATAAAATTTAGGGATCACAAAATGAAGAATACCGGCGATCGTATAAATGGTCGCCATGATCCAGAGACTGATAGATTTAGCGTCTAGGTTTTCCATGGAAAACCATGATAAGACAACTACGGTGACAAGGTCTGCCTTTTTTCTCTGTTTTTATTACGAAACCTTCTCTGTCTGGAATGAGAAGACTTATTGGTGATCTTTAGGAAGGTGAGATATTTTTCTCTGGTGACGAAGGGACGATTTCTTTCTCGATGATCCGTACGAGGGCCGGGAAATTTCAGCATAGGCTTTGCTCCTTGCCGTTAAATTTGCCAGTCATTATAGTAAAGGCGAAGAAAGTACAAGCGAAAAAAAGAATCTTCAAAAAAATTCCGAAACAATTTATTATAAAAATTCGGGCTCACGGCTCGCGATCCTTTGTTTATTTTAATAGTATTTTCGGACTTTCATGTCTTATTTTACAACTCTATCTCATATATTTAGACCGGACGGGAAAGGTATTCGAATCGGATGAAAGAAATTAATCGGAAACAGTTTATAAAATCTATTATTGCGTTATTCATAGCAGGACTTGTTCCTAGAATATTAGGGGAGTCTCAGTCGGAGATAGATCCTAAATCGAATTTTCAATCCGTTTATTTAGATCCGAAATTACGGGAAGAATTTTATCTTTTTCTAAAGAATGTGTATCACCTTTATCCGGAGGACCAATTTCATAAATTGATCTTGGATATAACTAAGACTAGCAAAACGGATAAGGATATTTACGAAACGATCCTATCCAAACTTCCTGGAATTAAACCTTTCGCAGGAGTGATTACGTATGCACTTCCTTCTCTTAAAAAACAAAAAGAGGAAATATCTAGTCAGACCGTAAAACTTTTGGGAAAACAAAATTCTTATAATGGTTATATGGAAATCGGGACCACCGGAAGATATGTGAAGGATCTAAGAAAGAAATTAGGGATACAGGGCAAAGTTTATATATTGAACGATCTGGAACCTAAATACAGCGCCGAAGATTTGGCCGAAAGAGGGCAGTTCTTCAAGGCAGGGACTTTTATACAGATGGGAAATTATGATTCAATTTCTACGGATAAAATCCCTTCCGAAAGTTTGGAGTTAGTCACGAATTATATAGGATTTCATCATTCTCCAACGGAAAAATTAAACGGATTTATTTCATCCATTTCCAGGGTCTTAAAACCAGGTGGAAGACTTGTATTAAGAGATCATAATGTATATTCTGAAGAGCAAAGATACATAGTCGCCCTGGCTCACGACGTTTACAACGCGGGTTTGGAAATTCCTTGGAGAGAAACTTCTACCCAAATCCGTAATTTTACATCTATCGAGGAGATCCAGGAAAAACTGCACGGATTCGGATTTCAATTAGTAGGGAATCACTATTTGCAGAACGGGGATCCTACAAAAAATACTCTTATGGCTTTCGTAAAAACTAAATGAAAAAATCCATACTACTTTTCCTATTACTCACTGCTCATCTATATTCTAGTCCTGTTGTTGTAAATGATGTCACCCAGATCAATCCGATTTCAGTGTCTAGAGTCGAAACTCCTAAATCGATCGAAGAAATTCAGAATTTAGTAAAAGAACATTCCGGGATGATCTCCGTCGGCGGAGGAAGATTTTCCATGGGAGGTCAGATCGCCACCGAAAATGCATTATTTATAGATACCCGTGAGTTCGATCAGGTTTTGGATTTTGATGAAAAACAAAAAAAGATCAGAGTGCAGTCCGGAATTACTTGGAGAAAAATACAAGAATTCATAGATCCATATAATCTTTCCATAAAGATCAAACAGACTTATTCTAATTTTACGGTGGGCGGTTCTTTAAGTGTAAATGGGCATGGAAGATATATGGGCCAAGGTCCTTTGATTTTATCCGTGGACTCCATTAAGATTGTGTTAAGTGACGGTAGATTAGTATCTGCTAGTCCGAAGGAAAATCCGGAAATCTTTTACGCCTCAATCGGAGGTTACGGAGGAATCGGAGTCATAGTCGAAGCTGTTTTACAATTAACTGATAATTCCAAAGTTTCCCGTTCTGTGAAGAAGCTTCCGATTTCGGAATATAAAAAATTCTTTTTTGAAAACGTTCGCACGAATTCTAAAGCAGTATTTCATAATGGAGATATATATCCACCTTCTTACGAAAATGTAAACGCGATCACTTGGGCCGAGACAGACGAGGCTGTAACGGTGCAAGATAGATTGGTCCCCGTAAAAGAAGAATATTGGATGGAAAACATAATGTATTTCTGGCTGACTGAACTTCCATATGGAAAGGAGTTCAGAGAACACATATACGATCCTAATTTTACCACGGGTAAACGAGTGGTTTGGAGAAATTTCGAAGCAAGTTATGATGTAAAAGAATTAGAACCTCCAACCAGAAAGATCAGCACATACGTATTGCAGGAATATTTCGTTCCGGTTGAAAAGTTCGACGAGTTTTACCCTAAAATGCGGGAAGTCCTGCAAAAACATGACGTAAATGTAATGAATATATCAATTCGTCATTCTTATAAAGATCCAGGTTCTCTTCTGGCGTGGGCTAGGTCCGAGGTTTTTTCCTTCGTAATCTATTATAAACAAAGAACCTATCCTTCCGCTAGGAACGAAGTCGGTGTTTGGACTAGAGAGTTGATAGATGCGGTCGTTTCCGTGGGAGGCGCTTACTATCTGCCTTATCAGCCTCATGCGAACCAGGTCCAATTCGAAGCTGCATATCCTGATTCAGGTAAGTTTTTCGAATTAAAAAGAAAACTGGATCCGAATTATAAATTCAGAAATAAACTTTGGGATAAATATTATTTTTCTGATATCAAAGATCAAAAGATCCGTTTGGAATTAGATTCTAATAAAACATATCGACGAAACGAGGATCAAACATTTTTAACTGTTCCGGAATGGTTCATAGTATTCAGTTCGGATGAATATGCCAAATTCCAAAAACATTCACCTCCTAGTGACTTTCCTTATTGGGCAAGTATAGGTCAGTTCTGGAAGATTTATGGAAACATAATACAAAAAACCTGGGAGTACGAAACGAACTGGGGATATCATCTCATGATCTGTGTTATCGGAGTCAGTTATTCCGGAGAATTGGCTTTGAAGAGTGTTTATGAGAATACGATCGGGGCTCTCACTGAATGGATAGATTCCCGCAAAGAAATCGACCAGGATAGAAAAGTAGAGGCGTATATCCAATGGGTCGCTCAAGATTATACCGATTTTGTGAGATTGAAGCCTTGGTACGAATATCCTTTTTATTCTAAATTTTTAGAATTCGTCAAGGTAGAAGACGGAAATAACGTAGGAAGGATTAGAAGTTGGGAAAGAAGGATTTTTTTCTCAATGGAACTTCTTGCCAAAGCTGGATACGGATGGCTGATCGGTTTGGGAACGGGAGCGGTTTATGAGCCGGAAAATTTTCATATTCTTGCATGGGCGAATGAAAACGGCACCGGAAAAATCATCTCAATTCCAAGATATGAACCTTTTACAAAAGAAGTTCCTGTTTTAGTAGAGAAGGGAATTTCATTTAAGGAAATCGCAGGTAATAAAAAGATTGTTCTGACAACTATTTCCTCGGAGAACCAAAACTGGGAGGATCAGAAGATTCTCTCATCTTGGCCTATACTTACAGAACCCGGCAAAAAAAGAACGGCACTAATTTTGCCGGTGGATCAGCTTCACCTTATGATCCTATACTGTAAGCAGAATGGAATTCTAATAGATCATATATTCGATTATTAAAATATAAAATCTATTTTACTTTATGCAGCCTTTTTAAGATCGAGCTTTCAAAAGCTTTATATGCATAATGTTGCATGGTAAGAATAAACGAAGCGCCTTGACCAACGGGGAAATTGAATCTCGGATCTTTTTGATTTATAATTTCTATTACAGTGTTTACGACCGGTTCCGGAGTGGGCGCTTTATCGAATGTTTCTTTCGAGAATGCAGCGGTTTGTTTTCGAAGCAGATCGTAGTCATCAATTTGCACTTTTGATCTAACTGCGCTAGTGCCGATATTGGTTTTGAAACCCATCGGCTCAACCATGCTGACTTTTATATTAAAATCCTTTAATTCGAAGCGAAGTACTTTAAAGTAACCTTCCAAAGAATGTTTTGAAGCCGAATAGTAAGAAACATTCGGAAGACCGATTAGACCTAGGATAGATCCGACTGTAATAATTTTTCCTTGTCTTTGTTTTCTAAAATAAGGAAGCAACTGATTGGTGAGTTTTACTGTTCCCCAAAAATTGGTCTCGAATTGTTGCCTTCCAAGATCAATAGGAGTTTCCTCGGCAATGCCCGATACCAAGTAACCTGCATTATTTATCAGAACATCTAGATTTTGTATCTGGCTAAATAGCCTTTTCGGGAAGGACTCAATTGAGCTGTCGGAAGAGATATCTAATTCTAAAAGTTTAAAAGGAACAGAACTATGTTCTTCGGGATTGCGGCTTGTTCCGATAACGGTATGACCGCTCTTATGGAGTTTATTGGCAAGAAGGAGCCCGATACCTGACGAAGCTCCTGTTACTAAAATTGTCTGTTTCATCTTATTTACCCTATATTGTAAGTTTTACGGCTATGTAGCCTTCCTATGACCGGTCAATTTACTTGCAATTTGCAAGTAAATATAATCGACGAAAAAATACTTGCTTTTTGCAAGTATTTTTTAAGATAAATTTTATGTCAGAGGGAAAAAAAAGATCGGATTGTCCGATTAGTTGCTCCCTAGATATCTGGGGCGATAAATGGTCGCTTCTCATAATCAGGGATCTTATGTTCAATAAAAAAAGGACTTACGGAGATTTCCTGAAGTCCGACGAGGGTATTGCTACAAATATCCTCGCGTCAAGACTTCAGTCCTTGGAAGAAAACGGTTTGATAGAAAAATCGGAGCATCCGGATAGTAAGGCAAAAGTTCTTTACAAGCTTACACAAAAGGGCATCGATCTTTTGCCCGTTTTTATTGAGATCTATGTATGGGCGGAAAAGTATTTTGATATTCCAAAAGAAATCAAAGTTGCATTAAAAGATGTTAAGAAGGACAAGGAGTCCTTTATTAGATCGATGACGAAAGAATTGAGAAAGTAGCTTTTCCCTATTGCAGAGAGTTTTAGAAATGAATTCAAAAGATTACTGCAGATTCTTTCCTAACCCCTCACCATCTGTACTTTCAGCTTAATCGCCTTTTTAGATCTCACGGATTTTTTCTTAGAAAGAGAAAGTTTAGAGTAAGTCATTTCCAAAGAATCAGTAACGTCTTCCCAGGTGCAGGAAGCTGCGATCTTTCTTGCGGCGAGACCAAGTTTGGAAGCCAGCTTTTTATTCTCCGCTAAGAGGCAGGATTGTTCTATAAATTCTTCTTCTTTATCAAAACCGCAAAGCAGGGCAGACTTGCCGTGTTTGAGATGTTGGTTTGCAGCCGCGTAGTTATAAGCTACGATTGGAAGACCGGATGCCATTGCTTCTACGATTACGTTTCCGAAAGTTTCTGTGAGACTTGGGAATAGAAATAGATCTCCCGTAGCATAATGTTCTGCCAGTTCTTTTCCTTTTCTCATTCCTCTGAATATAAAATCAGGATTCTCTTTTCGTAGTTTTTCTTTGGAAGGTCCGTCTCCCACTAAGATCAATTTTGCATTTGGAACTCTGGATTGGAGTCTACGGAATGCTCTTACTAATAAATCCAGATTTTTTTCCGGAGCCAATCTTCCTACATATAGAACTCCGAGTTCAGACGGTTTTAATCCCCATTCCGTTTTTAATTTGGAATTCCTACGAGCAGGATGGAATAGATCGGAGTCGATCCCTCTAGAGACCACTTGAACATTGGTGTATCCTTGCTCCGTTAACTGTTCTCTGATCTGAGCAGTAGGGACCAATGTCATCTGTGTTCTGTTATGAAGACCTTTTAGGTAATTATGGACCAGTTTTCCTGCAAATCCGAACTTATAATATTTTGCGTATGCATGGAAGTTCGTTCTGAAATCGCTGATAATTGGAATTCCAACGTGTCTGGCCGCTCTAACTGCTGACCAGCCGAGAGGTCCTTCTGTGACCACATGTACTATATCAGGTTTTTCTAATTCGATTAATCTGCGTAGAAGGTATTTTTCAGGAAATCCGAATCTTAGATCTTCGTATAAAGGGATTTTTGCTCCTCTTACGAGCACTTCTCTATAGTTATTGCTTGCCGTTGCATAGTCATTATGGCCTTGTTTTGGACGGACCAGAATGATTTCGTGACCTCTTTGTAAAAGATCGCCCAACATTCTATGAAGTGTTTTGGCGACCCCGTTGATCTCAGGAGGAAATGTTTCGGTCACCACTAAAATTCGAAAGGGACCTGCTTTAGGATAAGAACTGATATATGTCGATGGAAGCATCGACTTTTGATCATCTTAAATTTTTGTATCTACTCCATGAAGAGAGCATTACTTTTTCGTTACAGAGACTGGACTAAAGTCCAGGCTATTGTTCTATTCCGGTAGCAAATGCCTTTCTTAAAAGCCTTCCACAATAGACCGATTCCGCATAAGCTAAGCCGGATGTGGAATATCTGGAGATTATTCCGTAAGTAGTGACAGTCGGATCTATCCAAGGATAAAATCCGAATTTTCCAGGGCTACTGTATGCAGAATCATTTCCGGAAGAATCTTCCACCCAATGTCCATAAGAATAATGTACATCTTCTAAAACAAAGGGCGAATACTTTGCTTGGCTCGGATGCGCAGAAGGTAATGTAGGTACAAGATCTGCCCCCAAATAAGTTCGGATGGTTAAATTCGAATTTAATATTCTTCTTAAGAACTGGGCATAAACAGAAGCGGAAGTCCTAACTCCTCCTGCAGGTTGAGGAACGGCATAATCTATTCCGGGATTGGATCCTCCGAATAAAGTATTTCCGATCTCCGTTGCAAGTTGTGAGCGAGTGTAATTTGTAAGAGCAGGAGTTAAACCGCTCGGATTCAAAGCAGCGTAAGCTTGGAAATGTGCCCCGTTATAATAAAAATAATTTAGATCACCTGAATTATAATAATTATTATTGTTTGTCCCATCTCTTCCCGGGCCGTTTGTGAAACACGCATTTACTGTAAGAGCTAGGTTACATTTATTATCATCCAGATTATCGTAACCGGATCTCATTCTAAGATAAGATTGCTCTATTGTTGTTGGAGTTCCAACCTTCTCTAAAACATAAGCTCCCCAGATCCATTTAGATGCGGAAGCAATCAAAAGGACCGTTGATCCATTCACGGAACCGTTTACGGAAGAATAACCATACGCACCATTTACATCTCCAATCTCCCAATAGAAAGCGCCTAGTTTGGTGCAAGTGGAGTTCTTAGTTGCAGTAGCTTCTACGGCGTCTAATTTGGTTTGTTTTGTTGAATCTACAATTGTGAATTCTGAAGGAACCGGCATATTCGATAATGCTAATGTAGACATTAAAGAGGAAAGCGGGTCTTCGCTAGGTGGAGGAGGGCAAGCGAATAAAAGGGAAACAGGAATAAGATATAAATACTTTCGCATAAAACTCTCTAACTCAATTCGACGCTGCCAATCTAGAATAACTGCCGAGCTGAGATGATTTTTCGCTTAGATCGTTTATTTTTTCTTTTTCGGTTTGGCCACAGGCGGAGGATTACGCAATTCATTCAGTTTATTAGTCAGCCATTTTTCAGATTCTACTTCCTTTCCGTCAGGGAATTTGATCTTGTACGGAGTCCCTGTGATCGAAGATTTGCTTGCTAATCCTTTGATAAAATCTTCGGTGCTGCTTATTTTATTTTTGGCTGCATCATACTTTCTAAGTAAGTGAGCCTTTGCCTCATCCAGCTTATGTTCCGAACCGTTTCGTATAAAAACACAACCCTTACAAGAATCTAAGGAAGAGACCAATGATTTGATCTCGTCTTCAGGCTCTGCTGCGAAATTTGGAGCAAAACTAAAAACCGAAAGTGTAATAATAAAATAAAATAGGAATTTTTTCATAGTTGTCCGGAGAACTAAATCGGATCTTTATTCTTCTGCAACTATAATTAATGAGGAAGTTCGGGTGAAAAAATTCGTTTTATTTTGTATATTCTTGTTTGGTCTTACATCCATTTATTCTCAAGAGCAGACAACCGTTGTTCCCGAAATGAGAGATAGATCTCGTTGGGATCTGGTATGGAGAAGTGCTGTTCTTCCAGGTTGGGGACTTCTTCATGCAAAAGAATACAGAAAAGCTAGATTTACTATGGTGATCACTTCTATCTTAGTTCTTTCTGAATTGAAAGGGCATAAAGAGGAAGTGGAAAGAAAGGAAGAATTCGAAAACTCCCGAAATCTATTTATTGCATATTCCAATTTTTATCCCCAGCCTGATCCTGGAATGATTATCTTTTTAGCAAATTACCAACATAGCAAACAAGATGATCTGGAAGGAGTTCGCAGCCGAAACGATCTTAGATTGGCTCTTTTAGGTGCAAAATATATTCTTCAATTGGCTTATACGTATTGGAGAGGGGTCCAGTGGGAGGGTGAAAATTCTGCTGGATTCGATCTTAATATTCGAACTTATTCTCAGTCAGATGTGAGAGATCAAGTTAGGGAACCATTCGGAATGGATTTAAAATATAGGTTTCTTTTTTAGGACCTTCTTCTTATTTTCTTTTCGAATATTTTTATAAGGAAGAATATTATAAAATTAAGAAGTAATTCTTCCTAAGATTAGCCCTAAGAAAGAATTCGAACCTGAAATAGATTCAAAATTCCAACCTAGATGAGAACCACAAACGGAGCAGGATCCTACTCTCCATGAAAAACCTGGAAACCAAGTATGTTCTGTGTATGAATCTTTTTGCCAAGTAATTCCGATCGCTTCTGAAAATGTAAGAATTCTGAATTCGATCCCAAGAGGATTTATAAAATTGTGAATATAGGCTCCATCCACAGAAGTTTTCCATTCTTCTTTTGTGATCTTTTCCCCACAAGAAGTACATAACTTCCAATTTTCTGGAATGATCTCTTTTTCTTGTATCGATTCTCTTTCGGGAACGCTGCTAGGAAGATCCGGCATACCTTCTATTTAATATCGGGAGAAAATCTTTGCCATTGTTTTCCTTCTTTCCAGACCTGAAATTCTCCAGGCAAAAAGCTGGTCCAAATTTCATCTTGGGTCAAAGGACTTGTGGCTAAAACTGTAACTATATCTTTCGGATTTGTATGTTTACTAAAGTCTATGCTCAAATCTGCATCTATTAGTTTTGCTTCTCCGAAGGGGGCATGTCTTGTGATATATACGAGTTTTGTAGAACAATATGCGTATAAATATTTGGAATCCGAAATTAGAATATTCGAAACTCCCTTTTTTCCGAGTTTGGACAATAGTTTGCGGATCTCTTGGGAGAGCTGTGTTTCGTTTTTTGGTCTTGTCTTAAACTTCTTCTTTAATTCAGAAAGCAGCCAACAAAAAGCATACTCGCTGTCAGTCGTCCCAACAGGTGTAAAATCTTTTAATGGTTCCTTCTTCACTCCTTTTAATTGTCCATTATGAGCGAATGTCCAATAATAACCCCAAAGTTCCCGAACGAATGGATGTGTATTTTTCAGATCCACCTTACCGCGATTTGCTTTTCGGATATGTGAAATGACTAGATTACTTTTGATAGGAAATGTGCGAACCAGTTCCGCCAATTGTGAATCAGCGCTTGCCTGAGGATCTTGGAAGACCCTGCAACCTTTGCCCTCATAAAATGCGATCCCCCATCCATCTTTGTGGGGTCCGGTTTTTCCGCCTCTTTGGACAAGACCAGTGAAACTAAAGCATATATCTGTAGGAACATTGGCACTCATTCCCAAAAGTTCGCACATTCTGGATCTCCTCCGTTATATTAGAATAATTGTCGCTAATGCGAATCCTGTTTGTCCAGGACTTTTTTCCTAAAAAGAAATGGCGGAACTCTTGCAGAATTCAAGCCAGAACCCCAATTTGATCGGGTGATTCTTCATATCGACACGGAAACCGGCTGGAGAGGAGGAGAAAGGCAACTTTTTCTTCTCGCAGAAGGTTTAAAAAAACACAAAATCCCTCAGCTCATTCTTTGTAAACCAGGCTCTGCATTAGAGACCCGTGCTAACGATGTTGGACTTCCAACAGTTACTCTTCCTTTAAAAGGAGAATGGGACTTTGGTTCCGTAAAGGCACTCCAAGAACTCATCGTTTCCAAAGGGATCAAACTCATTCACGCTCATACTGCAAAAGCACATTCTATCGCTTGGCTGGCAAAGGCAAAACATCCTAAAGTGAAACTTGTAGTTTCTCGAAGGGTGGATTTCAGGCTTAGAAAGAATTGGTTCAGTAAACGTAAGTATGTTTCCGACAGAGTTGATCTTTACTTAAGTGTTTCGAATCGTATACGCGAAATTCTGATCATGGATGGGATAGATCCTGCCAAAGTTGTGACAGTGTATAGCGGGATCGATCTAGGTGTTTCCAAAAAGACAAATGATACTTCTTATCTCAGAAAAGAATTCAATCTTTCTAAAGATGAACTGATCATAGGAAATATTGCCGCGTTAGTCGATCATAAGGACCAAAAAACGTTATTAGATGCTTTATCTAAGGTAGAAACGGACAAAAAGTATAAGGTCCTAATCGTAGGAGAAGGTGAACTTAGAAAAGAACTAGAACGTATCGCTTCCGAAAAAAAACTTTTGGATAAAGTGATCTTCACGGGATTTAGAACTGATATTCCCGAACTTCTTTCCTTATTCGATATTTTCACATTAACTTCAAAAGAAGAAGGACTCGGAACCTCCGTTTTAGACGCGATGGCATCCGGATTACCGATCGTCGCTACAAACGGAGGAGGTATCGCGGAAATGCTTACGGAAGGTAAGGGTGCATTCGTTTCCGAAGTAGGCGACGCTATATCTCTTGCTACTTCTTATAAAACTCTATTAGAAGATCCTAAAATCCGAAAATCTATGGGAACTTTTAATAAAGAATCCGTAAAAAGGTTCTCAGTTAAAAATACCATCAAGAAAACCGAGTTGGCATATTATAGTTTATTGGGTGAAGAGATCTATTCTAACTCGAAAGGAAAATCCGGGGAAGCGGCATGAAAAAATTACTCATAGTGGACGGTCACGCATTCGCATTCAGGGCGTATTATGCTTTTGCAGCTTCTAATTTAAAAAATTCAAAAACAGGACAACCAAGCGGTGCGGTCTTCGGGTTTTTCAGAATGTTATTCAAACTTTTCGAAGATTATGCTCCTACTCACGTTGCAATGACATTCGATCCGGGCGGGCCATTGGAAAGAGGAGCTACATTCGCAGAATATAAAGCGAATCGTAAACCTATGCCGGAAGATCTTCGTCCTCAATTGAACGAGATTATGGAAACCTTAAAGGTTCTAGGTTTTAGGATACTCAAAATAGAAAAACACGAGGCTGACGATATAATCGGAACTCTTGCGGAAAATTATAAATCTTCCGCAAAAGAGATCCTGATCTTCTCCGGAGATAAGGACTTATACCAATTATTAGAAAAAAAGAATATTAAAATGCTCCGTGGTAAAAAGGGAGTCACTGAATTTGTGGAAATCGACTCTGCCTGGGTAAAAGAAGAGCTAGGTGTGGATGTAAAACAGATCCCTGATTATATGGGAATTGTTGGAGATACTTCCGATAATATTCCCGGGGTAAAAGGAATCGGCGAGAAGGGTGCCACTAAGCTGATCCAAGAATATAAAAACTTGGAAGGGATCTATAAAAATATAGAGAAGATCAAAAATCCAGGCCTAAAGAACAAACTTATAGAACATAAAGACAATGCGTTCATGTCCAGACAATTGGCCACGATCAAAAGAGATTTGGATCTTGGTATCAAGGACGATGATCTTAAACTTCCTGACTATGCTTCCGATGAAGGGATCAAATATCTAAAGAACCAAGGGTATAATGTTCTATCACGTGACTTGGCGAAGTCTGTAGGAAAAGAACCTCCTAAAGACGAACCGGAAGAAACAACTGCAGGTTCCGGAAAAGGCCCGACTGCCAAGAAAGGAATTTATAAACGAGTAGAAAGTATAGAAGAATTAACCAAACTCGCAAGAGCTTGGAAAAAATCCCCTATCCTTTCGGTAGATACGGAAACTACTTCCCAATACGCTTTTGATGCGGAACTTTTAGGGATCTCCTTATGTAATCAGGAAGGCACAGGTTTTTATATTCCTGTCTCTCATACACAAGAGGGCTTATTTGCAAATAAGGAGCAACTTCTTCCTTTAGATCAAGTCCGTGAAATATTGGGACCTATATTAGCAGATCAGAATATTCCTAAAGTAGGTCAGAATATTAAATATGACCTGATCGTTCTGCAAAATCACGGATTTGAAATCGCAAATATCGTTTTTGATACGATGATCGTGGCCTATATTTTGGCACCAGAAAGCCGCAGATTTAATATGGATGATCTTGCGGAAGATCTTCTGAATTATAAAACGATCACTTATGCTGAGCTTGTCGGCACAGGAAAGAACAAAAAAAATCTTTGGGAAGTGGATCTGGATAAGGTCAGTGAATATGCTGCCGAAGATGCCGATATTACTTTAAGATTGTATAATGTTCTTCGTAAATCCTTGAAACAGTCCGGTTTGGAAAGTGTATTTAAGGATATCGATTTACCTCTAATTCCTGTTTTAACCCAAATGGAGAAAGCAGGGATTGCAGTAGATTCGAAATATTTTGCAGAACTTTCCAAAGATTTCCAAAGAGAAGTAAAAGATCTGGAAAGAGGGATTTATAAAGCTGCCGGAAAAGAATTCAATATCGCTTCTACCAAAGAACTCCAAAAAATCCTATTCGATGAGCTGCAACTTAGGGTTGTTAAAAAGACCCAGACAGGTTACTCCACGGACCACGAGGTATTGGAAGAATTACTGGGAGAACATCCGATCATCGAAAAACTTTTGGATTATAGAAAATATACAAAGTTGATCTCTACTTATGTGGATACTCTTCCCAGTATGGCTTCTCCTAAAGACGAAAGAATTCACACCAGCTATAATATGACGATTGCTGCGACTGGAAGACTTTCTTCTACGGACCCGAACTTGCAGAACATTCCGATCCGAGAAAAAGAAGGAAGATTGATCCGAAAAGGTTTTATCTCCGGTCATAAGGATTTTGAGATCTTAAGTTTGGACTATTCTCAGATTGAACTCAGGATCATGGCACATATCTCCAGAGATCCTGCAATGATGGATGCCTACAAAAAAGGGATCGATATCCATAAAAGAACCGCCGCTGCAATCTACGGAGTTTCAGAAGATCTAGTTAGTCCCGAGATGAGGGATAAGGCAAAGGTAGTTAACTTTTCCGTAATATATGGGGTAACTCCTTATGGTCTTAGTCGAAATCTTCGAATTCCGAGAGATGAGGCCAAAAGTTTTATAGATAGATATCTGGCTCAGTATCCCGGTGTCCAAAAGTATATGGATGATACAATCGCCTTCTGTGAAGAGAAAGGTTATGTAGAGACCATGAAAGGAAGAAGGAGACCTGTTCCAGATATTAACTCCACTCACCGTCAGGCAAAAGAAGGAGCCAAAAGGGTAGCGATCAACACTCCTATCCAAGGAACCTGCGCCGACATGATCAAGATCGCAATGATCCAAATCCAAGACGAGATCGAAAAAAGAAAATGGAAATCCAAACTTTTACTCCAAGTGCATGACGAATTGGTATTCGAAGTGTATAAATCGGAAAAGGATGAGTTCCTAAAAGTTTGTAAAAGACTGATGGAGGATGCTCTTCCTTTGGATGTTCCAATTAAGGTAGAAGGAAAATTCGGACAAAACTGGGACGAGGCTCATTAATTTTTAGTTGAGTCTTTTGCCTAATTGCTCTTAAAATTCGGCCGCTTGGGGAGAACTTAATGGAAAGCTTTTATTCCAGAAAAAAGTTCCTGAAACTTTTGGCGTTATCCGCCGCAGGTCTAGGTCTTTCGGAGAATATAATTTCTCCGTTATTCTCCCAAACGTCCGGAGTCTCTAAAATGTTAAAACGTAAGATCCCAAAAACTGGAGAAGAAATTCCTGCAATCGGTTTAGGTACTTGGCAAACTTTAGATGTGGATCCGGATCCTTCTTCTTTGGCTCCTTTAAAAGAAGTTTTATCGGAGTTCCTACATACTGGTGGAGGTGTGATAGATTCTTCTCCTATGTATGGACGTTCTGAGGAAATTTTCGGGATCTTATCCAAAGATTTTTCCGACGCGGAGAAAAAGAATTTTTTCTTAGCCACAAAGGTTTGGATCAGAGGAGAAGCAGCCGGAAAATCACAGATCGAGGCTTCTTTCAAAAAGATGAAAGCGGAGAAGATCGATCTATTCCAAATCCATAATTTACTAGATACTCAAACTCATCTCAAAACATTAAGAGGCCTGAAAGAAAAAGGAAAGATCCGTTATATAGGCCTGACTCATTTTACTACATCCGCATTCGCCGAAATGGAAAGGATCTCCGAAAAAGAAAAACCGGACTTCTTGCAGATACCTTATTCTATCCAAACAAGAGAAGCGGAGAATCGGATTTTACCTTTTGCTCAAGAACATGGGATCGCAATCCTAATCAATCGCCCTTTTGAAGAAGGTGGACTTTTCAGAAATACAAAAGGTAAAACATTGCCTGAATATTTTAAAGAATGGAATTGTAATTCTTTTGCCCAAGCCTTCTTAAAATATATTCTTTCTCATCCAGCAGTAACTTGTGCAATCCCGGCTACTTCTAAAATTTCTCATCTAAAAGATAATATGGGCGCCGGGCTTGGTAGATTTCCGGAAGGTAAAGAAAGGAAAGTTTTTCTATCCAACCTTCTAGACGCAATGGACTGAAATTTCTTTCACGTTATTGATTTTACACTTCCCATTCCGAAAGCAGGGAGTACAATATTGCTCCTTCTGGAGGAGTCTATGTCGGAACCGCTTTGGAGAACACACCCTTTGGCCTGGAAGGCATCGGGAGCTTTCTTTGAATGGAAAAAAAAGAAACTATTCTATCGGATAGGCGGAGAAGGAGAAGCGCTTCTTCTTTTACATGGGTTTCCTACTTCTTCCTGGGATTGGAAAGATGTATGGGAAACTCTTACTCATCAGTACAAAGTTCTGACCTTAGATTATCTGGGTTTTGGTTTTTCTGAAAAACCGAAGGACGGGCATTATTCAATTTTTGAATACGCGGACCAGGCGGAGTTCTTCCTACAAGAACAAGGGATTAAAAAGGTGCATATTCTTGCTCACGATCTGGGAGATACGGTCGCACAAGAATTAGTCGCAAGATTTAGAGAGAAATTATCCGGACAGAGAATTGGTGGACCCGACTTGGAGTCTGTATTCTTCCTAAATGGCGGAATTTTTCCGGAGACCCATAGACCTAGAGCAGTGCAGAAATTATTAAACGGTCCCTTGGGATTTTTATTCTCTCGTTTAGTGAACAAGACCTCCTTTCAAAAAAGTTTTTCAGAAGTTTTCGGACCGAATACAAAACCTGCACAAGAGGAGTTGGACGGTTTTTGGGAATGTGTGAACAACGGAGGGGGGAAGTTGATCTATCACAAGTTGATAAGATACATGAGAGAAAGAAAAATTTTCAGAGATAGATGGGTGGGGTCCATACTCGACTGTCCAATTCCTTATGCATTGGCAGATGGTCTGGATGATCCAGTCAGCGGCAAACATGTGGTTGATCGCTTGAGAGAGATGAGACCAGACGCGAAAGTATACGAACTCCCAGGCATTGGACATTACCCTCAGACAGAAGCTGCAGACCAGGTTTTGAAAGCGTACTCAAACTTCAGATCTAAACTTTGATATTTCTCAGATAGTTTGGTGACCGGATTTATTTCCTTGAAAAAAGGAAGAAATCTGCCAGACTGTAAGAAAGCGAAAGATTAGATGGGTAAGGTTGCATACAATAATCCGCGTTTTTTCGATTTTGTATACGACGACTTTTTATGTGCGGCGGTGGACTCACATGTCGCACAATCAGGAGTTCTATTCCATTCTCTAACCAAAGAAAGTGTCTGGGAACTTTTTGAGATCACTGGAGTTCTGGCGGAACTCAAAAAAAGAGGATACGATTCCTTTGAGCTAGATCTTTCCGGTAGCGATGATACCTACCAAAAACTAATTCTCACTTTCCAAAACGAAATTTTAGTCCATCTACGTTTGAGTATCCAAGAATATAGGATACGACTCAACGATTACTTCTTCAAAGAAAAATATTTGGTTGTGAATTGGCTTCAGACACGTCATCCGAAACAGGTCGGAAGAGATTCCGCTCGTTTATATCCCGGTCAAGATGTTCCAGGTCTTGGAATTTTTACCGAGATGGCTGACCTGATCGGGTTTTTGATCATCTCCCTTAGATTGAATGGGGCAGTGATACGTCCTGAATATTTTCATGACGCTGTACTCTTCTCCCGTAAATTCCATTTTTTAGAAGCGGACTCTAAAGCTCTTTATCAAGCGTTAAGAACAACATTCCCGAAACATTCTATCCGAGCCATCTCTACTCTTTTACAACATGGAAAGATCGTAGATGCAAAACGTGGAGTGATAGAGTGGAAACCGATAGAGATGATTTTCTTTTTGGAAAAATCTTTGAACTTCTTCGTATTCAATCGCAAGTTTGAGAAGAAGGTTTCCAAGATACTTTCCACCTACAAACTCTCTCTGGTAGAAGGTGCAGAGGCAGAATTAGGACTAAATACTTAGCACTATTTTGAACGAGTGTTACGTGATTATTTTTCGTAAGAAAACCGTTTTCTTCTCCCGTCTTATCCATTTATAATATAGGTTTGGCCATTATTCTAGTATCCGGAGGGTCCTCGGATGGATAAAAGAAAACAGGTAAGGGTAGTCCCTTTCCCTAAACAACCAGTTCAACTCCAATTGATGGGAAACGGTTTTTTAGATATTCTTGTCGCCCAGGACGTTAGTGAGGGAGGGATAGCGGTTCGTGTTCCTCATAAATTTGATGGATGTGATATACATTCCAGCGTGGAAATCGTGGTCTCTCTACCCGGATACAAACCGTTTAAAGCATTAGGTAAGATCAAACATTTGAGCGCTTCCAAGGAAGCTCAGGGCCTTTTCGGGCTCCAATTCACCCAAATCGACGTAAAAGGTAAGGGATTTCTCCTCGATTATGTCAAAAAACTGACCTCTCTCCGCAGAATGGCAGGATAATCGGCCAGGTCAGTCATCGGAATTTCTTTCCAGCGTAATCCGACTGTAACCATTTAGGATGATATATAGAAACATCCTAACAAGGAAAAGAAGGACGACAATGGGATCAGGAACAGTCCAAAAAAAGCAAAAATTAGAACGTAAGCTTGAAGTAAGGATCGCAGAGAACCAACTCGAGATCGAAAGAACTTTAGCTCTTCGTTATGACGTATTCAATCTAGAGTTGGGAGAAGGTTTACCTCAATCCGCAGCTACACGTAAAGACAGAGATGAATACGATTTATTTTGCGACCACCTTATCGTAGTAGATAAGAACAGAGATGATATGATCGTCGGAACTTATCGTATCCTGCGCAGAAGTGTCGCTAAGGCAAATCTGGGATTTTACTCAGATAACGAATTCGATATTACTAAAATTTACGAATTAGAAAGAGAACCTGCAGAGATCGGACGCAGCTGCGTTCATCCTGAATACAGAGACGGATCCGTAATTTCTCTTCTTTGGGGCGGACTTGCTCAATACATGAAGAAGAACAATATCGGATATCTTTTCGGTTGTGGTTCGGTTCACAGCACTGATGCTTTATCTGCAAACGAAGTTTACGCGTTTTTGAAAGATAAACAAGCTCTTGCTGGAGAAGCTTTCGATGTAAAACCTCTTCCTGGATTTGAGATGCCAGGTTTCGATCAGAACTATTCTCCTGAAGACATCAAAGAAGTTTCTAAAAGAATCCCTGCATTGATCAAGGGTTACATTAGAGCCGGATCGACAATTTGCGGAATTCCAGCATTGGACTCAGTTTTCAAGACTACCGACTTCTTTATCATCTTCGATATCAAAGACATCGAAGCAAGATACAGCAAACATTACTTAGAGTAGAACTAAGGGTTTCCTTAAGTTTTCTCGTAAGGACGGGTCTCGTATGAGGCCCGTTTTTGTTTTTAAGCCCCTTTCCTGCGCCTAAATATGGGCCGATACACCTTGACCGTTTGGGCTTCTCCTTTTTTTCTATACTAAATTCATTCTAAACAAGCGAAAACCCAGTTTGGGTGACTCATGAATCAAATCGATTTCCAACATCCCTCTTTTAAAGACCAGATCCGATTTTACACTCTGGTATTTCTGTCCTTCTTGATCATGAGCGTAGGTTATTATTTAGGGATTTCTTCTTATATTCTTGGCTGGTTCGCATTCTGCATCTCCGCATTTTCCGTTGCCGGTAACGATGCTGTCCAAACTGTCGGAACATTTATAGAAAGTAAAAAATCAGTGCACTGGTTTCCAAAACTTGCAGCTCTGGGTGGACTTCTTGCTTTAGTATTCGGATATGCTTGGTGGTCTGCAAGCGGAGAAGTTCATTTTCACAGACTGGATAATTTTACTCCTCCTGCAAAATATAATTTTCTACAATTGATTGCGCCTATCGTTCTAGTCGTCATCACTCGGATGAAATCTCCGATCTCCACTACGTTTCTGATCCTAGGTTTATTCGGCGGACAGAATATAGAGAAGATGTTAACCAAGTCCTTTTTAGGATACATGATCGCATTTATCACTGCGTTGGTGGTTTGGGGAATTTTAGTAAAAGTTGATCCGAAAGAATATTATGACGATCATATGCCCGATCCAAGAACGGAAAGAAAATGGGCGATCTTACAGTGGTTCTCCACATTGTTTTTATGGGCTGCTTGGCTTGCTCAAGATGCTGCGAATATAGTCGTATATCTTCCTAGACAATTGAATTGGATGGAGCTTACCGGCGCTGTTTCTATTCTGATAGGTGCTCTCGGTATCATATTGTATACCAACGGTGGAACGATCCAAGAGATAGTTACGGAGAAGTCCGACATCCAATGGTCTAAGGCAGCCACTATCGTAGACTTAGTATATGCTAGTATTTTAATATTTTTCCAGAAGATCAGCAATATGCCTATGTCCACCACCTGGGTTTTTCTAGGCATGCTTGCAGGAAGAGAGATTGTGTTAAATTTCCTTACCTACAGGGACGCTCCTTATTTGGAGACATTCCGAAAAGTAGGTAAGGATGTACTTCTTGCGTCTATAGGAATTGCAGTAAGTATTTTTATATTCTTACTCGCTTCTCAGTTTTATCCCGAAAAGACTTCCTTTATTCCTAAATTTCTAAAGTAATCTTTAGTTTATACCGCATTTTCTATTCTATAGATACATGCTTTCGAAATTGCCGTACTATCGATTAGATATGCTCTACAATCTTTTGCCCAACGATCGAATTGGTCGTTTTGTTTCAGCTTAGACGTCGCTTTCTCATACAACATACTGCAAAGATATCTTGAAGTAATGATCATTAGATTTTCAGCGACCCTTTCTTTAGCTTGATCGTCTGCGATTGATTTGAATTTCGCTATCGCATCTTCGAATATTTGGGATTGTTCATTTAGATATTTAGAAGGTGATTCCACTTCTGCTTTGATCGATTCCAGATATTTTTTGAAATTTCCTTCTCCACTCATTCCGGCTACAATCGCACCTACTGCAATTCGCACATGGATCTGGCTTGTTCCTTCGTAGATGGTATTGATCCTAGAGTCTCTATATATTCTAGCTACATCATAATCTTCAGTATAACCCGCGCCTCCATGGATTTGGATAGCGAGGCCTGCACATTTATGTCCTTCTTCCGAACAATAGTATTTAGAGATAGGTGTGAGTACCGTAGCAAGGTTTCCCCATTTTTTGACCCTTTCGTCTTTTCGGATCTCTCTATCTTCTTTATTCGCTTTTTCCAAACGGATCTGATGGTGTTGATACATATCCACAACACGAGCAGTTTCGAAAGTGAGAAGTCTGGACGCGTTCATTTCTCTTTTAATTTTATGAAGCATTTCCGCGACCGCTGGGATCTCTACGATCGATTTTCCAAACTGTTGTCTTTCTTCCGCATATTTTAGGGATTCATAATAGGCTCCGGCTGCACTTCCTGGACCGCAGGCTGCACTTCCCAGTCTCATAAAATTTGTCATACCGGTGGTGTAACGGGTAAGACCTAGTCCTTCTTGTCCTAAAAGTTCGCCATAACTGTTTTCATATACGATCTCACAGGTAGGTGATGCATGAATTCCCATTTTAGTTTCAATTCCTGCAACAGTTACATCTTCGCTTTTTACTAGGAATACGGATAATCCGCGAGCTCCTCCATTTCCTGTTCGTGCAAGAGTTAATAAACTAGATGGATAAGGGCCTAGTCCGCAACCTTGGGATATAAAACGTTTTGTTCCGTTTAGACGGTAATGTCCGTCTTCCATTTTTACCGCGGTAGTTCTGACATTATTTAGATCCGAACCGAAATCAGGTTCGGTAAGAGACATCGCAAAAAGAGTCTCTCCGGTTGCCGCTTTTGCTGCAAAATTCTCTATTTGTTCTTCTGTTCCATATCTAGAAACGATCTGAGCTAGATTCAATAGCGCAACAGTCATACAAAAAGAAACATCCGCTCTTGCCATTACCATTCCGTAAAATGCGCTGATGGTTCCTGGTAGTCCGAGTCCTCCCGCTTCTCTTGAAATGGAGAATGGCATTAGCCCTGTGTCTCGGAATTTTTCGTAGATCGATGTAGTTTCGTCCGGAAAGATCACTTTCCCATTTTCGTAGCGTAGATGTTTCCTATCCATAATGCTAGAAAGTTGAGAAACGTCTTTTCCGAAAAATTCTCCCAAGGATTCAAGGCTTGATCTGTATAATTCTACTGCTTCTTCAACACTAGAAGGAGCCATTTCGTATCTTGGGTTATTCGTTTTTTTATAAAGTTCGTGTTCGAAAAATTCTTCGCCTTCTGTTGATTTTACGATCGAAGCCCAATCGATTAAATGTTCGAAAATTAGTTTTAAATCTTCGTCGTCTGTAAAATAATTATTAGCTATCATATATTCCCTTATTTATTTATGCATTCGCAGTAATTTTGTTTTCTTTTCCGATACTATAAGCGGCGTTCAATCCTTCTAAGAAGGCTCTCTCAGCATCAATTCCTTTGGAGTCCTTTGCGCCTCCAATAATGAATATTTGCTTTTGAGGGTATAAAGATTTGTAGGTTTCATAAAGAGAACTTTCTTTTTCCTGTCCCACACAAAGAACCAATGAATCGCATGGATAAAGGACCTCTTCTCCATTTTTCAAGGTTATCTTTAAACCTTCTTTAGTGATTTCCTTATAATTGAGTCCTTGGAAAAATTCCACACCGGATGCTTCTAATTCTTGTTTTAGAGCCCAAAAAGTAGTAGGTCCCAAACCGGCACCATGTTTTCCGCTTCTTCTAAAAATCGCAACATCTCTTTCCGATTTATGAGGCTGGATAACGACATTCGTATACGAATCGATATTATATTTTTTTGAATAAGACTCTAGATCAGGATCGTTTTCTTCGGTTAATTTGTGAGCCACATCTACACCGATCCCGCCTCCACCGATCACAGCCACTTTTTTCCCAGCTTTGAATTTCCCGGTCAGATAATCCGTATAATTTCCGACTGGAAGATTATTCATTCCAGGTAGTGTGAATTCTCTTGGTTTCACACCGGTAGCAAATATAATCGCATCCGGATTTAATTCTTCAAGTAACTTTAGATCACAATTCGTATTTAAACGGATATCAACTCCAAGAGCCGGGAGTTCGTTTTTGAAATAACGGATCGTCTCTTTAAATTCTGATTTGCCTGGGATATTCGAAGCTAGTTGGAATTGCCCGCCTAATTGTTCCGATTTTTCTAGTAGTATAACTTCGTGGCCTAACGAAGCACTGGCTCTTGCAGCTTCAAGCCCTCCCGGTCCTGATCCGATCACCACAACTTTTTGCGGTTTCACATTGGAATCAATTTTGTATTCCAATTCGTTAACGGCTTGCGGATTGACTAGACAGGAAACCGATTTATCTATAAAAGCATGATCCAAGCAAGACTGGTTACATGCAATGCAGGTGTTGATATGATTCGATTTACCTGTCTGGATTTTTTTTACGATAAATGCATCTGCGAGAAACGGCCTCGCCATAGAAATTATATCAGCCTGATTCGTATCAAAAATTCTTTGTACTGTACTCGGATCGTTTACTCTGTTAGAAGCGATGATAGGAATTCCAGGAGTTTTTTCTTTGATCCTCGCCGCAATATTTGCCCAAGCTCCTCTCGGAACTAATTGGCTTATAGTTGGGATCCTTGATTCATGCCATCCGATCCCAATATTTAAAGCGGACACACCTTCTTGTTTTAATGTTTGGGCCAGATCACATACTTCTTCGAAAGTTGGATTTCCTGGAATGAGATCTATTCCGGACATTCTAAAAATAATCGGAAAACCTTCCGGAAGATTTTTTATGACTGCTCTCAGAACTTCGACAGCCATATTCATTCTTCGTTTGTGATCTCCTCCAAAATGATCATCTCTATGATTTGTTACAGGAGAGAAGAATTGGTTAATGAGATAACCTTCGCTTCCCATAATTTCCACTGCTCCAAATCCTGTTTCTTTCGCGAGCTTAGCTGCGATCCCGAAATCTTCTGCAGTTTTCCAACATTCTTCTTCCGTGAGAGCTTTAGGAACATATCTATTGATTGGAGCGCGGAGCGCAGAAGGGCCTACGCAGTTTCTATCAAATGCATAACGTCCTGCATGAAAAAGTTGAGCGCACATAGTTCCGCTTCCATTTAAAAGATCATTCATCTTCCTTAATTCGGATGCGTGCTCTTCGTTTTGTATATTGAAGAAATGTTTAGATCCTCTTCCTTCTTCATTCACGCTGATTCCGCCGGTAACTATAAGGCCGACGCCTCCTTCAAAACGTTTTCCATAGAATGCGGCCATTCTTTCTGCAGTTTCGGTTTTGCCCTCGAGCCCGAGGTGCATAGATCCCATTACAAACCGGTTTGGAAGGGTAAACTTGCCTATGTTTATGGGTTGAAATGCTTTTTCCATATACAATTCTCCGTGGAAATTCCGTATTGAAGCTATTATTTACCAATGGTAATATAAATGGTATAGGGTTCAATAGATAAATTACCACTGGTAAATATATTCTTGCAAAGAATTGGAAATATGAAGAATCGTTAGTATGCCCGTAAATAAGAAACGCCGCCAACAACAGGGACCGGGAAGGCCGTTCAAAAATGATAAGATCACTGTCAGGGAAGATCTTATATCTGCGGGTACCGAATTATTAAAGACTACTCCTCTCGAGGAGATCTCTCTGCGAAAGGTTGCGTCTCTTGCTGGTGTGAGTCACGCGGCTTCTTATCATCATTTCGAAAACAAAAATGCTTTGCTTGCTGCGATTTCAGAAAGAGGATTTCAGAAATATTTTTCCGAATACCAAAAGGAACTCGAAAAAACGGAAAACGATTTTTTAGGACGTTTCCGCGCCCTGGGTTGGACCTATATCCAGTTTATTTTGAATAACCAACAATTTGCAAGGATCATGTTCGGTGGTATCGATATAAATTTACATCCCACATTATCTGCGGTTTCTAGAAGAACATACAGGCAGTTGCATGAAATTATACGCATGGGCCAAAGACTAGGAGCCATTAAACCGGGACAAACTCGCGAAAAGACCGTAGCCTCTTGGTCGATGATTCACGGAATCGCAATGCTCTTTTTAGAAGGCAGGATAAAACCTCAAAAGAACAAAGAGGACATGAAAAAGTTTATCTTGTCCGTGATAGAGTGCGCATATACCGGAATGACCCTGCCTCTACCTCCCGGATAAAATCTCATATTCAGATAGATCAATCTTTCTAGTTTTATAAGAATATTCGTAAGTATGACCGGGCCAATTATTCGTGTTCTTTCCGGAAGCGTTGATATACCAATTCGTACATCCGGTATCCCAAACGAATTTATCGAATTTTTTATTTAAAGATGTATTATAATTTTGCATACTACGAACCTTAGGGATCAATGCTTGGATCCCTTTTTTATTCATTTCATTCAATGCAGAAATAAGATAACGTACTTGCGATTCGATCATATACACAATAGAGTTATGAGCTAGATTGGTATTTGGTCCGTATAAAATATAAAAATTCGGGAAGCCCGCAACGGTCACACCTAGATAAGCCTCCGCTCCATTTTTCCAAACTTCATTCAGATCTTGGTTTTTGGTTCCTTTCACTTTCATAGGAGAAAGGAATTCAGTAGCTTTAAATCCAGTTCCAAAAACGATCGCATCAAATTTTTGGAGACCATCTTTAGTTACTATCCCTTCCGGAGTCGCTTCTTTGATAGATTCAGAAAGAACTTTTGTATTCGGTTTTGCTAATGCTTCGTAATAATCATTGGAAAGAAGGATACGTTTACATCCTGCAGGATAATCCGGAGTTAGGATTTTGCGTAATTCAGGATCTTTTACGAACTTTTTCATATGAGAAAGGCTCATCCATTTTACGATCTTATTCGCATGATTATTCTTTTGGAATGCGATCATTCTGATCTCATTCCACATATAGATCTGGAGCCTGTGTAATAGCCTATAGCCAGGGAGATACTTAAATAAGAATTTTTCGAAACTAAAATATTTACGATCCGGTTTAGGAACCACCCAAGGTGCGGTTCTTTGGAATACTGTCACTTCCGCTCCTTGGTTTACGATCTGTGGAATGAATTGGATCGCGCTCGCACCAGTTCCGATTGCTGCTACCTTCTTTCCTGAAAAATTATACGAAGGATCCCAATTTGCAGAATGGAATATTCTACCTTTAAAACTCTCCAAACCTTTGATAGAAGGTAGAGCAGGGCGATTCAATTGCCCTACAGCAGAAATAAAAACATCATGCTCGAAGGATTCGTTTTGAGAAGTTTTGATCTTCCAAACTCTAGAAGTATCATCCCAATCAGCAGATTGGATCTCGATCCCAAAACGAATATGAGGAAGTATTCCGTATTTTTCAGCACAATGTTTTAAGTAAGAAAGTATCTCAGGCTGAGCGGAATATTTTCTAGGCCAGTTTGAATTCGGTTCAAAGGAAAAAGAATAAAGATGAGAAGGAACATCGCATGCCGCACCTGGATAAGTATTTTCCCTCCAAGTTCCTCCTACAGAATTTGATTTTTCATAAATTACGAAATTATGGAATCCATTCTTTTTAAGTTGTATTGCAGCACATAATCCGCCAAAACCTGTGCCTATAATAGCGATAGAGATCGCTTTTTCTTTTTTATTTTGTGACTGCATGTTTTCAAAACTCCGGATAGATAATATGAACAAATGTTCACAGTGTTTGGTTTTTTAGGTTTCGGCCTAAGCGCATCATTGAAATGAAAATCATTCTAGCAAGTCGATTTTTAGAATTAGATTTCGTATCGAACCTTGTTAAATATCAATTCAGGTATATAATTAGGGAGAAGGTAGAAAGATCCGGATCATCGCTTCTTTTGGACTAGGGAATTCTAATGTTAAAGAACCTTGGAAAATTTTCAATAATGCACTATGTATTTTTAAACCCTGGCCGGAAGAGCGTATAGATATAAGATCTTTTCCGATTTCATTCTTAATTTGGATAGATAAGCCATTCTCATATCGAATAGAGATCACGATTTGTGATCGGACGTCCCCGGAATATTTTACCGCATTTCGTAGAGATTCTCTGAATGCATAATACAGAACTTCCTGCACTTCGGGAGGAAATTTTTCGGCTTGAGAATTAACTTTTGGATCTATTTTCCAAATTAGATCGGAGTCTTTTGCGTCCGAATCTTGTAGTTTTTGAAACATCGGAATTAGACCCAACCTGGAAATTTCCAAACCGGTATCTGACATTTCTCTTAATAAAGAAGAGATCCTTTTATGAAGTTCTGTAAGTGAATTTGCATATTGAGAATTTAGGCTTCCGGATTTATCATTGGAGATCTCTAAAATAAGAGAATGGATTTCCGGAAGTATCTCGTCGTGAAGGATTTGCCTGGTTTTTTGGTCGGAAAGTCTTTGTTCCTGTATTTTCTTTCTTTGTAGTTCCTCTAGAATATTCCCTGTTTCTTCTAAAAATAAAGAATGAACTAGCCAGGTTCCTGTGATCCTTGCGATCTCGATTTCTTCTTCTGCAAATAATCCTCCGTTTTCTTTTTGTCCTAAGATCAGGTATGCATCGCCGGAAAGAACACTTTCTATTTTTACTCGGATCACAAATCCGGAGAATCGATCCTTGTCCAAATATTGAATATTCGGATTTTCAGGATTTGGATCTAGTTTAGAAAAATCAAATGTTTCTAATGGAATATTTTCAGGATAAAAGATATTCGTGTCGGAGATATAGGGAATTTTTCCTTGGAATATGAGGGCAGCTTTTCGGGTTTCCAATACATCTCGGCATAAATATCCGAAAGAAAGTCTGACCGAACCGGAAGATAAGATCTTTTTTAATACTTCGTTTTGGTTGGAGCTTACCTGCTTGTTTTTTAGAACCGTAAAAAATCGGGAAAGAAAGAAGGAATAAGAGAATACGATAAATATTTCCGCTCTAGGGTAGCCTAATTTTGCAAAAAGAAAATATAAACAAGCCAGCACAAAGGAAGTATAAACGGAATTTTTCCATTCTTGTTTTAAACTGATCTTAGGTAAGATCCTTCCTGTGAGTATCTCATAAGAAGTTAAAGCCCAACCTAAAACTAAAATAGAAATACAAATTAGTAATTGTATACAAAGTACGAATCCGTAAAAATATTTGGGTTCTTTCTCTGCTTTTATGATCAGATTTTCTATAATTCCTAATTCATCTCCAACGAAAAGAACGGAAACCAGTAGGACCACTCCGAACAATAAAAATCCGATTCCTTTTAAAAAAGGGACCGACTTTTGTCTTCCTAACTCGGAAAGACTATTATCTGAAATTTTGAATAAGAATAAACAAAGTAAAGAAAGGAAAACACAAGTGAAAATATAAATTAAGTAAGCGGATTTGAAGGAGAATGGAGCAAATTTCCAATATTCAAATAAACTGATATTCCAGGTTTTACCAGGATTATAAATAAGTAGTATGGAGATTGAAACTAATTGGCAAAAGGATAAAATGTAGAATAAAAAAAGAAAAATCCCTTTTTTCTTTAAAAAGCCGAAAAACCAAACGATAACAACGAACCATCCGAACGGGATGAGTATTAATAAGATCAGCCCGGGGAAAAAATATAAGATAGGATAAGCAGATACTACTAAAAATCCGTTCTGGCCAAGGATCGCAAAAAAAGAGAATAATAAAGAAGATACGATTAAAGTAAAAATACTGAAATACGCAGCAGCGTTTTTCTTTTCTAAATTCGTTCCGGTCGTAGATCCTAACCAAAACAAATTTGTGGAAAGGAATATAAAAACGGAACAGATTATTATTTCAAGATCTATAGTCAAGATTAGGCATCCATGGAATCCTTTCTCCGGAGGAATTCCTATAAAAAATTTTTTCGTCTTCTTCCCATTCTAAAAAACGATTGGATAATACGATGAGGGCCGCTCTTGTGCGAGCCACTTTTTCATCGGAGTTTGTTTCGTTTAATCCCCAGGCGGAATAGATCTGTCCGTTGATCCTGCTGATCGTTCTTTTGTCTTTGAATCCGAAATGTTGGGCGATCTGTTCGTTACTGAATCCTTTGGCCAACATTTCTGCTACAGATCTTTCATTGGGTTCTAAAACTGAGAGTGGGGAATTTTCGTCCTTCTCCCTGACTTCTGTTACTCTGGATTCGATTTCAGGATCTATAAAACTTTTTCCATCGTAAGCCAATCGAATGAGCGGGACCACCATTTGTGGAAGAAGGTAATTCGATTTTCGAACATATGCATAATGACTTAAGATCCCGGAACTTCTGAAAGTCCGAAAGTATTCGTCACTGTCTTGTATGGAATAGATGACTACAGGTTTTCGTGGGAATTCCTTCCGGATCGAAATAATGGTTTCTATCCCGTTTAATTTACCTGCGAGTCTTACATCTAAAAGAAGAACGTCAATGTCTCCTTCCAAACAGTAACGGATCGCCTCTTCTCCCGAGTCACAATCGAATACTGATTTAATTTTTCCTGATTCTTCTAAGCCGGAGATCATCGCTTTTCTGAGTTTCAGATTGTCTTCCGCGACCAGTATTTTAAGAGGCTCGGCTTTCATGTATTCTCGGAATTTTAGGATAAGAAGAACTAGGAGGTCAAGCACTTGAGTGCTTGGTGATCCGCACTCGGAAGGTGGGTTTGTTTTTGAAAATTCGATATTCTTTGAACCATGAAACGAATTTTAGAATTTTCTTTGGCTTTGATTGCGCTCCTTGTTTTTTTTCCGATTTTACTCGGGATCTTTTTACTAATCTCTGTTTTTGAATCGGGACCGATTTTTTTCCTACAGGAAAGGATAGGTTTAGGAAAGAAGGTTTTTCGGATCTGGAAATTCAGGACCTTGAAAGATGGAATTCCTACAAGGACCGGTTCTTTTTTGAGAAACACCGGTTTAGACGAACTTCCTCAGATCTGGAATATAGTAAAAGGGGATATGAGTATCGTTGGACCTAGACCTTTAACCGAGCAAGATATTCGTAGATTAGGTTGGGGGGTAGAAAGTTTAGATCGAAGATGGTCCGTTCGTCCTGGGATCACTGGACTTTCTCAATTATATTCAGGAAGAGGATCCAAATATTCACTTTGTTTCGATCTTTCTTATCTTAAAAGAAGAAGTTTTATCTTAGATAGCAAGATCGTAATTCTAACCTTGGTAATGAATCTTTTCGGCAAGAAAAGAATTAGAAATTTATTATGGACTCATCTTCAAAAACGAGATCGGGGTTATTTTTGGGGAAATTGGGCCAAACATTTTAGAAAAAATGCGGATCGACCTTATCCGCTTGTCCAAGAGCAGGTTATAGGGTTTATTCCGCAGAAACGTCTTCCTGTTGCAAAGTCTCTTGCGATCTTTCAGTTAGGAGAAGCGGGAGAAGGTAGGATCGCGAAAGATATAGATCATATACATATCTACGGAGTTGATCCGAATTATAGAGAAGCGTTAAAACTTTTTGTAAAAGAAGAAGGTAGACATGCACGCATTTTAGGGGATTGCGTTCGTGCATTGAGAGGGGAACTGATCCAATCGAACTGGACTGAAAAATTATTTCATTTCGGCAGAAGGCTTTTAGGAACGAGGCTCAAGTTGATGGTATTATTAGTCGCAGAAGTGATCGGGATCTGCTTTTACAAAAAGATCGCGGAGAAAATTCCATTTGGTTCCGTAAAAAACGCACTTCTTCATATCGCAGAAGATGAAGAAAAACATCTGATCTTTCATTGTACATTTTTTAAGATACGGCTTAAAAACCCGATCACTCGGTTTCTTTTTAAATTCATGTGGAGATTTCTTTCTTTTGCCGCTTGTGTTTCCGTTTTGATGGATCATCGCAAAACTTTCAAAGCATTAGAAATTCCGATCAAAGAATGTTATCTACAGTTTAAGAATATTTCCCGGAATACGGAGAGAAAAATTCTCCAGACCTTTTTCGTTTGAGGAACTTCTTTTATGCAGATTGTTTTAGTGTTTAAAAAGAAAATTCTAGGTTACGGTTTTGAATGTGAAGAAGGGGAATTAGTTTATGAATCGATTCTTATCCGAGATCGTCTAGATCGGTATCTGATGGATAATTATATTCAAAAGAGAAGTTTTGCTGAGAAATATGAAAGTTTAGGTAAAGTTTACAAAGGGTTTATCGGCTTTCTTGAGGAAGATATTCCTGTCTTTTCAAGGAATTTAGAAGAAGCCGAGGTTGAAACCGGGAAATATTTGAAATTTGGAAACTTATCCTGCGAAGATGATTTACGCGAGCGATTTTGTGTTAACAAAAAAATTCGAATTTATATGGAAGAAAATAATATCAGAACGGATTGGATGAGATTTTCTTCCGGAAAAAATTCGTATCTTAGAATTATTAATTAGATAATTATAATATATATTGGAGCGTAGAGCCGGGTGCTCGCCGAATGGCGAGCATGCGCCCTGATACTTAATTCCAGCTAAAAGAGCCGGATTTATCGAATTTGAATGGAACCTGACCTGTTCCGATCTCCGGGGCTTCCGTCGTTGCTTTTCCGCTTAGTCGGAATGCCGCGGATCTTTTGGAGACTGCGTTTGCGATACCTTGTGTGACCGTTCCGAGTGGGAAGGATGTGCGAACACTTAGGATGGATTCTTGTCCTTGGTTTTCGATCCGGACAGGTTGGCCTGTTAGGAATTTTTCTTTTTCAAGCGTGAGTTCAAATTCAAATTCAGAAAATTGTAATCTAGATGTGGCTCTGTTTTTCAATACGATCTGAAATTCCGTATCTACCTTTAAGTCGAGTGCCGATAATCCTGCGGTGACTGCTGAGCCTGGTGATTTTTTCTGAGGGCCGAGTAACGTGTCTAAGAATGTTGTGGCCTTTTTCGCCAGATCTTCCGTGCCGGCGGAACTCAAGATGCTGGAAGGGTCCGGTTTGATAATTTTAAAATTTCGGATCTCTATGTCCGGAAGAACTGCCGGGATCTTTCTTTCTTCCTCGAATGGAAAGTCGAGCGATGCAGCACCTGCTATGGCTCTGTATTTTTCCGGGATTGGAAGTGAAACGACTCCTTGCACTTTGACTACTAAGTCGATCTTTCCGGGAACTTTTTTGTAAAGTTCTGCCAGATCATTATATGCGAATGTTAGATCCACTGGAACCGGTTTATTGGAATTCCCACCTACGGTAGGGATTTTGGTTTTTGCCTTTGTGAATTGTTGTCCTTCGATCAGGATATTCATTTCCAAATTGGTCGCAGGCAAAGCGATTGGATATGGATTTTTTACTTTCGAATCCACTCTAAGTTTGATCTCGGATAGATTGATCTCCGCGATAGAAACTTTCTCCAAGATGAAGGAAGGTTTGTCCAGGTCCTCGATCTTTTCTTTTACTTTTTTTAAATCAACATTTTGTAATTGAGCACAACCGAATAGAAGGTTTGTTACTAGAGTAATTCCAATATAGGAATGTAAGGAAGTTTTTTGGATCATAAACTCCTCCGTGAAGGTGAAGTCTTTATTTAGGATTTATGGTTTATTGGGAACTAAGTTTTGGATGCTTGGAAATAAAAAATGGAGTTTTGGGATCAGTAAGGAGGAGTTATTGCGAGTAGAATTTAATCAACAGGGCGATGTTGGAATTCCAACATCGCAAAAGGTGAGAAAATTGTTTAAAATTGGCACTGAGGATTCGGCGAAACGCCAGGATTCGTAGTGTAACACTGAGTGCTTTGGGTCGACGGGTCTATCAAGGATAATAGTTTTAAAACGCCTACTGGATAGCTAGCATTTTGATTATAACCGTTGCTCCAATCGATTTTGTAATTTCCATATGTATCGGCAGGTCTTATCGTTCCTTTCAAAGTTGTGTAAGTTTCGGTCCCAGGTTGTTTCGCGCAAGATCGGATTGTTGTAGAATCAATTTCCAACCAAGCTGTGGTATTCGGTCCACCGTCAACACAACTATATACTAATACCCATTTTCCATTTAAATTGATCCGAGAATCTTTTAAATCTTCGGTTTTTTCCTTACAACCGGCGAACATTAAGATTACAAAGAACCCTGCTAATATCCCTAAACGTTTCATTTGTTACTAATTTTCCTTTGTTTTTTCCTTTGATTCGTGAAAAAACAAAGCAATAAAATTGGCAAAACCGAGGAAAAGTCAATAAATTATTACTTATTATAATATTAAAAAATAGAATTTTTGAATATTATGTAAATTTGAATTTTCAAAATAAAAAAGGGCCGTTAGGCCCTCTTTTAACGGTTACTTTTTCTTCTTCGAACCGGTTCCTTTCTTAGGTTTGGATTCCACATCTTGGGCCCATTCGCTTAAGGAAGATTGGTTATGATTCGTCGAGACGGCAGCGCTTCCTGAATGACCGGCTTCGCTATGAATCGTAGCAGTCATATCCGGACGGAACTTGCCTTCTATCCATTCTCTGAATTTATCGATACCGCCGAAAATGGAAGGAACTACAATCAGAGTAACTAACGTGGAGAGGATCAAACCTCCGATGATAGCGATACCCATTGCGGTTCTGGATTTTGCAGCTTCTCCGAGACCCAATGCGATCGGAACAGTTCCCATGATCATCGCGATGGATGTCATCAAGATCGGACGTAATCTTACGAGACCTGCTTCAAAGATCGCCTCATCTCTTGTTATGCCTCTTTCTCTCACTGCCTGCATTGCATAATCCACGAGTAAGATCGAGTTTTTGGCAACAAGTCCCATGAGTAGGATGAGTCCGATCATAGAGAATATATTCAACATCTCTCCTGTTAAGAACAGAGCGAAGAATGCTCCGGAAATTGCAGGAGGGATCGCGAATAAGATCGTGATCGGAGTGATAAACGATTCATAAAGAGAAGCAAGAACCAAATAGATGAATATTAATGCGAGACCGAATGCCACGATAATATTCAAGAATAGTTCTTTTAAGTCTTCCGACTGACCTTGGAAATTAAAACGAACTCCCGGTGGAGGAGGGATTTCCTTGGTTAGTATCTTAGTCGCTTCTTCCATTGCAGTTCCGATCGCGCCACCTGGTGCCAGGTTCGCGTTCACCACAACGGCTCTTGCTCTATCGATACGGTTGATTCGAGAAGGACCTAGGTTTTCTTTACCGGTACTGATCGCTGCCAGAGGGATCAATCTGTTTGCGATATTCGGAACCTTGGTTTGGCTATAAGCCGCTCTTAAGTTCCTTTGATCATGCCCGAGTCTCATACGAACTTCATATTCGATCCCTTTATCGTAAAACTTACTGACCTGATCTCCGGCGATTTGGTATCTTAACTCGGAACCTGCAACACCGGGAAGAACACCTACTAATTGCATTTTAGAATTATCTAAAACGATTTGGTATTCGGGTTTTCCTCCCCTAAAGTCGGAATCGATGTCTGCGAGGTCTTTGATACCTTTCAGTCTTTCTATTACTTTTTTAGAATATGCTTCCACTTCTTCCAAGTTGTTTCCCTTGAGAACTAACTGGAATGGATACTGGACACCGCCTCCCACAGCAGAATAATCCGAAACCGCAGGCCTTGCGTAATCATAAGCCTTTAACATTTTGCGGATATCTTCTTTGATCGAGGTAGTATCTCTAGATCTTTTTTTGGAAGAAACAAGCGCGATTGCTAATATAGCAGTGTTTGGTTCTCCACCATCAGGCTTACCGATTGTAATCGCGATCTTATCCATCTCAGGGAATTTCTGGAGTTCAGCTAAAACCTTATCAGAAACATCTTTCGTTCCTTGTAAGCTAGTACCTGGAGGAAGGTCCAAGGTTACCATAAACTCACCCTGGTCGTTCGCTGGTAAGAATGTCTTTTTCACAAAAGCGCAACTCACGAAGGAAAGAATAAAAATTAAGAAAGTAAGAAGTATGATCTTACCTGGATGAGCCAATGCATAACGCATTGTGATCGTATAAATTTTTTCCAACCAAGTTTGGAAACGATCGAATGCTTCCACTGCTGCGTTCTTTTTATCGTGAGTCAATTTACCCGCAAAGTAAGCGGACAACATAGGAGCCACAAAAAGACCGTCGAAGAGTGAAATGATCATGGCAAAAACCACGGTCAATCCGAACTGTTTGAAGAACTGACCAACGATCCCCGACAAGAAACCAACAGGGAAGAATACCGCGATCACAGTTAAGGAAGTTCCTATTACCGCAAGAGCCACTTCCATGGTTCCTTTTTCTGCGGCTTCCATAACGGTCGCACCTTCTTCCAATTTTCGAAAGATGTTTTCCCGGACCACGATCGCATCGTCGACGAGTAGACCCACCGCAAGGGATAAGGCCAATAAGGTCATAACGTTAATCGTGAATCCCATGATCCACATGATGATGAATGCACCTAATAAGGAGTTAGGCAATGCAAGACCGGTGATGATCGTAGATCTTAAGTTTCCTAAGAAGAAATAAACTGTGATAACTGCGAGTAAGATCCCTAAAACGATGGCTTCCGTAACGTCTTCAACGTTGTAACGGATCCATCTGGAACCGTCACGGATCAATCTGATCTTTGGTTTTCCTTCCAGAGGTTGGATATCCGCATTTAACTTATCGATCCTTTTTAAGACCTCGTCCGCAACGGATACTGTATTCGCTCCGGATTGTTTATATACGTCGATAAATAACGCTGGCTTTAGTTCTTTTTCTATTACTTCAGTTTTCTTTCCGCCGAAAACTCTTTTGACTCGTTTCGGAAGTTGCATAAACCAAGTGATAGGATGAGTTAAAAGACCTACATCCTCTTCTTCCACTTCGTCACTTTTAGAAGCCCAAAGATAACCTAAAGTTTCTTCGTCTTCTGTTCCATCTCTTACAATCCCTAATTCTTTGATGAGTACTGAATTACCTACATCTCCTCCGAAGGAAACGATCGTATTTTCGATTTGGGAAAGAGTTTCATATCTTCCTAATGTTCTATAGGAAGTTTCTTTTGCACCAGAATCGAATTTACCAACTGGAACGTTCAAACCTGCGGTCTTTAATCTGTTGGCTATGACCACCATAGGCATTTGATAAGAAACTAATTTATTTCTATCTAATTCGATTTGGATCTCTCTTCTGGTTCCACCTACTAATTTAACGGAACCGACACCTGCGATCTGTTCCAATTTAGCCTTAACGGTTTCCTTGGCTAGATCATACATTTTTGCCTGATTCAGATCCGCAAACACCGCCAAACGAATGATCGGTTGATCTGCCGGGTCGAAACGAACAACTTTAGGTTCTTTGATCCCGTCCGGAAGTTTAGGACGGACCGATGCAGTCTTATCTCGAAACTGTTGTTCTGCATATTTGATATCAGTAGAAAGAGTGAATTCACCTAAAACAACGGAAACACCTTCCTGGTTACGGGAAGTGATCTTTTTCAAACCTGCAATAGAAGAAAGTTCCTCTTCCAAAGGTTTAGAGATCAATTCCTCGATCTCTTCCGGACCTGCTCCCGGATAGATCGTAGTTACGGTCACTACCGGGATATTAACATCCGGAAAAAGATCCACTCCCATCTTACTAAGGGAGAAGATACCGGTGATCAACATCAGGATCACAAGACTAGTGATAAATATGGGACGTTTAATAGAGAGGAGCGCGATATTCAAGTTGCCTCCGCAGTATCCTAACATTTCGAAAATCGAACGAAGAATCTGCTCAGAGGTCCATTGCGATCCATTCCTGAATTTTCGAAAACAAATTCGCGGACCGCGGTTCGGAAATTTAGAAAGAAAGGTTTTGGAATCGGACTAAGTGTTCGAAATCGAAAGCAAAGGAGACTAAATTAGTAGTTTTCCGGAGCGAACGTCATACGGCGTCGTTCGAACGATTCTAAAGTATTTTAGACGAGAGTCGGTTGGATTGGCCGATCCAGCTTCGCTGGCCGGGCTGCTCCGGGTTCGCTCGCGCTCATCCTTGCAGGACTTACGCCCTACGCATCCCTATCGGTAGTCCTAATAAGAAACCATATCCTAAATTAGGATAATACAATTAGTCTTCATTTTTTTTCTTTGTAATTTTTCCATTCGGCTAATGTATAGGGCGTCCCCAAAAAACTCTGAATCTAAATTCAGGAAATTATTTTTGAAAAACCTGATGAATATCAATTCGGAATCAATTTTCTAGTATAATAAAAACAGAATGTATATTTTTCATTGACGGTCGCCTTTGCCTGTTAGCTTTTTCGTAAGAAATAAAATGGATAGGTGTATAACGTTATGCGGAAAATTTTTTTCATCTTTGTATTTTGTTCTTCTGTTCTATTCGGGAATTCTCTACAAGCAGGAACGGATAGTAACGGTTCTTCTTTAATTTCAAGTTTTTTGAATTTATTCGGAGGAAATTTTTCCTCTTCTTCTAGTTTTCCTTATTCTTCAGCACCCGGATCCGAATACAGTGGAACGGATGCGAATAAAAATGTGAAAAAATATTGGAACCTAAGAAATAAACTCCGAAATAATTTTATAAAACTTTCCACCGATAAGGGTGGATGTCTTCCAATGGAAGAGGTTAAAAACTTACCCGAAGGACGTTTTGGAAAGTGGGGAGATTCTACAGTTAAGCTAGGCTGGTATTTAGGGTTACTCGGTTCTGAATTACATATGCTTTCCCGTCCGAATAGCTATCCAGGATATGGAGATGGGAATGATATCCAAAATACGATACGAGAACTTTTCTGCGCATTCATTGCATTAGAACGTTTGGATCGTTTCGGGGAACAAAGTATCTGGGAGGTACATCCGGTAAATGTAGCGAAATATCTCGGAACAGAAGGGTATCAATGGCCAGACACTCCTGGTTTTTTTGTAAGGGACGATGTTCCTTTCCATGTGATGCAAGATCTAGGCTTATACGGAGCTGAAGGAGATTACCAAACATGGATTGGAGGACAGGCTTTGCCTACACCTCCCTATAATCGAGAAATGAGCCAAGATCAGGTGATTCATTTATTATTAGGCCTAGCGATCGTAAAACATTTGGTGCCGTTTACATATTCTTACCAAGGAATGAATTTTCGACACCAAGCCCAAATCTATGCACGCAGACTAGTAGATTATGTATATGCAGGCCAAGACCAAGCATATGAAATTTTAGGAATTCCAGTAGGTGAAATGAATGTTTCTTGGTTAATTACCAATCCAGTCTCACCTAAAGTAAATTGGTTCGGATCTTGTCCTCTATGTGTGGGCTGGTTCGATCCGTTTCATCCTGTCGATCCGGATCATATGGGACAAGTGACTAGAGGTGCTGATGCTCGATTTTTTTCGGCAGGTTTTAATTTTGCAGGATCTTGGATATCAGGTAAAAGTTGGAATATTAACCCACAGTATTTATTAACATGGGGAGGACTGTCACAATCTGCCGTTTTTACTACACCAGATAACGCGCATATGGTTATGGCCTTGGCTTCCATTGGGAACAGTTGGGGAGAACCAACACAAGACCTTCTGGTTGCACAAGCAGCCCAACATGATTTCTATCTGTATCCTCTTTTACATTCCGTCCTCCATTTTGGAGGGAATATTTCTGCATTTTTAGAAAGCAAAACTTTATCCTTCTTAAACTCAGCCCCATGGAGTGGAACAGGAACAGAGTTCGGATCGGATAGTGGTTGGGCTTCGGACAATCGATTCATTCGAAAAAAAGAAATTCATAATAGAACGTCATTATTCCCGTTAGAAAGTCACGGATTAGATTATTTACTTTTACATAATCTTTTCTTTATCGCAAAGCCGAATCAATATTACGGGATAACTCCGAACGGGCAGCCGAATTCTGTTCCGGATTTTTCGGTCCCGAATTGGCCTGTTCCTCCTAGTTATAAACTTCCACCTATCGGATATGCGGTAGCCGGAATACCTAGTTACCTGAATACTTGCACAGTTTCCACAAGTGTGGATATTCCGATTACGATAGAATGGGATGATCCTCATGGAAACAGAGACTCTGTAGCCATACTATTAGATTCGCAACCAAGCTCCGGCAATGGGATCGTAACTTCGACCGGGACCAAAAATCGATTTGTTTACCATGGCAAATTCTGGAACCAATGGTGGTGGGAAGACACTGTTCGATTTAGGCTTTTGGACGAAGACGGAAATTCCACGTTCTTAACGGTTCTAATTGGATATCCGGGGGCAGTTGCGGCTCCTCCGAATATCGGAGCGGTAGGATCCCCTACGAGAATTGTGGTTAACGGATGGTTTGGAGGAATTCCATTATACGGAACCATTGAAATGGAATTCCAAGTTTATGCAATCGATCCGAATTGTACTCCGCCGAAACCTAGTGCTTGGATTATTTCCGGAATGAGAAATGCGGTGGCTTATCCAATTTCTCCCCTTAGATTTAGGGCGATCGTAGGCTGGACCATTTTTACTCTCCATGGAAATGCTGGAGTTACTCTACAAGCGGCGACATCTGTAGGAACAACCGGAACCTATGAGGTTCCAATCAATTGGTAAAGGAAATCTTAATGCGAAGTTTTATAAAAAAATCCATACTTATTTGCTTGGTACTATTCTTTCTCCTAAATTGCGGAGAAAGGGATAACCAGAGGGGGGCTCGTGATGAATGCAAAGATCAAAGTGCAACTTTAAATTACGTCTATGCATCATGTATGGAAAATCACCCCGCTGAGGAATGTGAAACCTACCTTGCCAATGCATTGTACCAGGCTCATCAATGTAGTGGAATGAAAGTAATTGCTCCTTTTTAAATAGACTGCCGACCAAAAGATTCGTAAGGCTCTTTTGTAAAACAATCTCATATCATAAACAAGAGGATTATAAAATGAAACGTTGTCTTTCTATCTTATTTTTAGGGGCCTTATTCGTTTTAAATTGTTCCTTGTTAAAGGCTCCTAGATTTTCGAAAGAAAAATTGGACTCTTATATTTCTACGTTTCGAGAATTAAAAGAATCTAATTCTTCTTTCGGAGAGTTGATCTCTAAGCCTAGTCCAGCTTTAATTTTCGGACCTCCTTCGGAGATAGATTCTATACAAGCGGAAATAATTGCGAAAAAAAACGGGTTTAACTCTTATCGAGAATTTGCACTTTTACATTTTCAGGTCAAAGAATTTTATGATCTTTATAATTCCGAAAAATTGATCGGGGATATGAAAGAAGCTCAGGATCAATACACTGAAAGTTTTCAAATTTTCTTAAACGATCCGAATATGCCGGATTCTGCAAAGAACCAAATCAGAGAATCTATCCGAAAGGCAAAAGAACTCCAGGACGAAAACCTATCTAGGTCCAAAAATCAGTTCGAAACCTTACGGTCGTCCCAAGATCCGGCCTATACTTTCGTAAAAGAAAAGAACAAAGAATTAAAGGAATTGTATACGATCCCAACTCCCGAAGAGAAGAAAGGGAACGATAAGATAAGCATAAAATGAGATCGGATTTCGAGAGTAGGCTTAGTAAATTCTACGAATCGCCTGAGAGATCCTTTGCACATTATCCTTAGTTAAGTTCGGATAAATCGGAATACAATGGCCTCTTTGGTACAATCTTTCCCCGTTCGGGAAATCAGAATTAGAAAGTTCAAGAATATGATGGATCGGTTCGGCAACTGTTCTACGAGTACCAATTTGTAGAGAGCGGAAGTACCTTTCTACCTGCTCGTAATTACCTGGAGCAATGATCACAAAACGATTGAAAGTTTCCGAATTCGGGTCGTTAAAATGAGATCCTACTTGGGAACCTTGGATAGATTGCAGATACACCTGAGCGATCTTTCTTTTTCTTTCTAAGATCACACCTAGGTTGGATAATTGTTCGATCCCTAAAGCAGCTTGGTAATCGATCATGTCGTAATCTAATCTAGGCTGGCCTTCTTTACGTGGATAAGGATCTTTTCCTTCTTTTCTGGCTCTGATCTTTTTCGCCAAAGAATCATCATCAGTACAGATCAAAGCTCCGTTTCCAGTCGTGATCAGATATTCGATAGAAAGACCACAGATGGAAATTTTTCCCTGTTTGCCTGGGGTAAAAGTTTCAGTTCTTGCTCCGACTGTTTCTGAAAAATCTTCGATTACAGGTCGATTTTTGAAATCATATTTGGAGAAGTCCGCTAAAGATCCAAAAGTGTGATCTAAAACCACAGCTTTTACTGATTCATCTTCTAACGCGGAGGATAATCTTTCGGGACAGATATGGAAAGAATGTTTTCCCATATCCACAACCAAAGGTTGTGCTTGCATTAAGAAAATTGCATCTAGAGCTGCAAGTGGGGCAAATGTGGAGATAGCAATTTTATCCCCTGGTTGGATCTCCAATGCTAATAAAGACAGGTGATACGCAGCAGTTAAACTGTTTGCCGAAATTACTTGTTTGGTCCTAAAAGTAGAAGAGAAAGCCTTCTCAAACTTATGGGTCACAGAACCGGAAGAGAGATGGTCTTCTACCAATGCCTCTAAAACGGTTTTTAGGTCTTCCCGAGAAAGGGTAGGCTTATGGAATTCGATATCGGTTTTTTTCCGGCTTGGTTTCTCTAAAACTTCGGTTTCCGCGCTCATCTTCCCTTCTCAGGTTCCAGTAATTTTATTATGTCGCATTGTAACCTATGTACTTGGCTCGTAAAGATCTTTTTCAAAATCTCCGAGCCCAGGACCAACTAGGACATCCAATACAAATAATCAGAATACCAGCGGAAATGTCTAGACGTTTTCGTACAAGAAAAAAAGGGGGGGATCAATCTCCGAAAATTTTCTTACGGATCCCGATCCAGATTTCAGGCAAATAAGCCCCAATAATGATCAAAGTGAGACCGGTATAGGTCCATTTATTAAAATAAGACTCACCGGCGAAACGAAGAGTGGCTACATTGATGATAGTTGTCCACCATCCGAGTAAAATAAGAATAAGACCTATAAAATTCGGAAAAAGAAAACCTATGATTTTGCCCATAAAAACCTCTGAGGATAAGCGACTGAAACGAGAGAATTATCGAGGTCGGATCTTACTCATCAAGTTGTTTTTTGGGACTTTCTTCGAATTCAAAAATAGGGCAGAGATTTTTCCTTGCCCAGGGACTTTACAAAAATCAAAATTTAGAAACGAGCCATGAAAGAAGAACTAGACAAAGATATAGATCAGGAAATCGAGCCTAGGGAGATGAATCCCACAGAATACAGGCTTCTCACATTATTATTCAATTTTTTCAGATTTCCGGACGGGATCACTCTAAGCTCCTTAAGAAAGATTATGGAGGGATTTTACGATAACGAAAACAGAGACTCTGACAGAAGAAAACTATCCAGAGATATAGAAGAGTTAGGTGCTCTAGGATTTCATATCAAATATTATCCCCAAAAGAACGGAAAAGATTTCGTATACGTGCTCGTAAAAGATCCACTTTCAAAAACTCTAGAGTTTAACGAGGAAGAACTAAGAGAAATTTCCGCACTTCTATTAAAAGGATATTCGGAAGCTCCAAAATACGAACTTTATACCGCCGCTAGAAAAATATTCGCCGGCGATCTGGAATACTTTCCTGAAATGACTGAAAATCCGGAGGAGAATTCGGAAGAGTTAGGAGAAACTGCATTTCAAATTTTAGAAGCACTTAAGAACCATACTCCGATCCGGATCAAATATTATAAAACTTTTCCCGAGGATTCCTATTCGAAAGAAGCCGATCCGATCCGACTCATCCGAAAAGGAGGCCAGGATCATTATCTATTAGCTTACGATAGAGAAGAAAAAACCAAAAAAAGATTCGTCCTTCCAAAGATCCTATCTGTGGAACTCCTACAAGGAGATCTGCTCTACCAGGCAAGAGGAGCCAAAAAAGAAACGGAAGAAGATCTGATTATACACGCAGGATTATTCCCGGTCCACGAGCCTAAAAATGTGGAGTGGATTTGCAAAGAAGAAGGTCTCGTAAAAGCAAAACTATTCCTGACAGGAATCAAATATGCCGAAGAGAAAAATAAACTCAGTTTCCAATCTACCAACCTGGAAGGATTATTACCATTCTTATGGAGATGGCCGGATGCGATTGAAACAGTTCTTCCTGAAGAATTGAATAACGTATTCAGAAACTCGATAAAACAGATCTCAGAACTCTACGAAAAAGTATAAAAAACATTACATGAAACTTAAGAACATTCTATTCTCCTTATTTTCCCTACAGATTTTACTCACACTCATAATGAAATATTTCTCCTACCAAGGAGATCTATCTCCGGAACTGCATGAAAGAATTCTAAAGTATTTTACCCTAGATGATATCAACTCAGGGATAGAATACGAGAGAAGAGGATTTTTCGTCTCCATTATAGGTTCCTTATTGGACTTTGCCTTGGCAGGAGCATTTGTATTTTCCCCAATCTCGGTAAAGTTAGAGGAATACTTCCGCAAAAAAACGGGAGATAGATTTTATCCGACGGTATTTTTATTTTTTGCTGCCTTCTATCTTGTGGAATTTATCATTTCGCTGCCGTTTAGCTATTATTTTGGATATGTCATAGAACACGAGTTTCAATTCTCCAATATGAACTTAACCGATTGGATCTTATTTAAGGCGAAGTCTTTTGGGTTAGGATTTTTATTTGGTGGATTGGTAGTTTTGGTAGTTGCGTTCGTGCTTAAAAATCTTCCCCGCGCTTGGAAATATATACTGCCAATTTTATCGCTTGGATTCGGATTACTCATGTCGGTCCTATATCCAATCGTCATCACACCGATCTTTTATGATTATGGCCCAATCCAAGAAGGAAGTTTAAAGACAAAAATATTAGCTCTCGGCCAAAAAGCAAATATACAAGTAGAGAATATCTATGTGATCAACGAGAGCAAATACTCCGGTCATACAAATGCATACTTCACAGGCTGGGGAGAAAGTAAAAAGATCTTCTTATACGATACACTTATCAATAACCACACGGAAGAAGAAGTAGTAAGTGTGCTTGGACACGAAATAGGACATTGGGTTCATAACCACCAAATGATAGAGATTGCGCTGAGCACTCTGGAAACATTCTTACTATGTTTCTTACTCGGATACGTATTCAAAAAAGTAAAAGAAGAAGGATCGATCCCGTTAAAGGAATTTTATTCTCCTTCTTCCTTACCATTTCTGTTCCTGATATTATCTCTCGTTGGAACAATACTTGGACCTTTTTCAGCAACTCTTTCCAGAACTCTGGAAACCCAAGCAGATCGAGAAGCACTCGTATTAACCAATGATAAAAAATCATTTATCAGCACTGAGATCAAACTTGCAAAAGATAATAAATCCAGGCTGAACCCTCACAAACTAGAAGTGATCTTTGAACATTCTCATCCGACAACGATCGAAAGGATTGAGTTTGCAGAAAGCTGGAAGTAGATCTTAATTATCTTCTCCAAGGATATTCCATCTGTAGAGCCACAAAAGCCGCAGTGTTTGTTCCGTATCTGGACTCAATCTCCGCTAAGTTCTTATCATAAGCAGTTACTGCCGCAATTCCATTCAGATTTTCTAAAATAGAATCTAAGCTTGCGGCTTCTGCTTGCGTTTTATCTACATGTAATAACAAACCGGATTTGGTTCGGATTTGTTTTTGGTCGGAAACGGAAAATACTTCCGATCTATAGGTTCTGGAAAAAGAATCCGCTTGCAGAGCTAATACTACTTCATCGATTCCATCAGAAACTTGAACTCCTAAATTCTCATAATTCCAAAAGCCTAGATAGTTTTTCGCAGCAATATACATATCTTTACCGCTTAAATAAAAATCGGAACTTTTATGAGTGGGTTTCCAATCTTTTGCTCCTAAGCTTGCAGCGACCTCTATAACTTTTTCTTTTCCGGAGATTGCTTCTATTAGTGTCAAAGAAACAGGAATGGAAGCAGTGATCCCTGTAGTAGTGATGATCTTTCTGTCTGCAACGTATCTTCTATCCTTGATCCATGAGGTCTCAGGAAACTCTTTCTCTAAATTAGAAAAAGAAAACCAGTGGCCGGTTGCCTTATGATCTTTCAAAACACCTGCATTTGCAAGCACCCAAACTCCATCGCATACACCTACAATCGTAGAACCTTTGGCTAATTGTTTTTGTACGAATGATAGAAGACTAGGATCATTCGAATAATGGACAGCAGGCACGATCACATAATCCGCACCTTCCGGATATTCCGAATCAAAAAGATCGAAGGACTTCTCAGCTTCTATTTTTAATGCGGGAAACATTTGGACTGGCCCGGTTTTGGGAAAAACAGAAATCACTTTTGCGATTTTAGCGGAAGTTAAAACTCCATAAGGGATCATAAAATCAGTCAGTTCAGTCATTCGATTCTCACCGATCACTGCAATGATTGGCTGCTTTCTGCCGAATCTGGACTGATAGGTTGGGATTTTGGAACCTTCTTCTTGGATCTGGACTTTTGTGATTTCGGAAGATATTCCGTATTCTACAAATCCGAATAAAAGTAAGAGAGCCAAACTCCCGCAGAATAATTTTACAAAACGATTTGGTTGGGGGCTAAGATGTTTCATACATTCAGGATACGATCTTTTCTGAAAGTGGTCGTCCTTCCGTATCCGGACGGACTAAAAAAAGAAAAATCCTGAAAAAATCTCGACATCCAATTCTCATAGGACTCTTTCATTTTATGGATACGTTTCTGGCATTTGGAGCAGGGCTTTCATTTTTATTAGCCATTTCCGAATTCATTCGAAAAGAGAAAGAGCAGAAATTCCAAGACTCCAATTTCGGATCCAAAACCAAGTCTACGTTTTATAAACCAATCGGCTTCTTCTTCCTGTCTCTTTCTATAGTGCAGTTCCATTTGTATTTGGAATTATCCAGCCAGCTAAAGGAGCAGCTATGGTTTGCGGAAATCCATATCCCTTTTTTATTTTTTACAGGGCCCTTTGCGTATTTGTATTTTAGTAGATTGGGAGGATTACCTGCGAAAGCACTCAATTTGGTACATTTTGTTCCTGGCTTCGCTGCGTTTTTACTAGTTCTACCTTTCGTTCTATCCGATCCGAATTCCAAATTAGAATACGTAAATGTATTTCCTCCTAGAAATATTTATTTCCAGTTCTTGTTTGGGCTTTTGATCTTAGGAACAATCTCCAATTTACTGTATCCTCTTTTACTGATCGGAAAAATCCGCAAATGGAAAACATTCGTCCAAAAAGAAGAAGGTCGAGCATTCTCCCCGTTTCTTGCTCTATTTTACGCGAGTATATTTGTGATCTTCTTGTTTGTGATCGCCCAAATTTTCTTCATGCCTTTGTTCACTGTTGCGGCCGCAGGCCTCACGTTGATCGTATGTTCTGTTTTTTTAAGCGCTTCTACTTCTCCCAATTTGATCGTTTCTTTTGAAAAAACAGCAAGGGAAGCAGGATATAACGAGACTAGACTCCAAGGTCTGGATGTGGATTCGGTCATACAAAAGATGGAAGAACTTATGATGGATAAAAAACTCTATCTGGACGAAGATCTTACTCTTCCGCTTCTTTCGGATGAATTAAAGATCAAGACCCATCAATTATCAGAAATACTGAATGATAAGATGAGGATCGGTTTTAGAGAGTATATTACCGGATTTCGTTTGGAAGAAGCTTCTAAAATGTTAAGAGAAGAACCTCAAAGATCGGTACTTGCAGTGATTTACGCGGCAGGATTCAAATCCAAATCCGCGTTCCATAAATTATTCCAGGAGAAATATGGGTGTTCTCCCGGAGAATATCGTTTATCTTTTTCTAAAAAACCTTAATTAAGCCTACCATTCTCCGGTATTACTCATACTTTTCCAAGGCTCTGCGATCTCTAAAGATTTTCCTTTTTGTAATAACTCGATAGAGATTAAATCAGGCGATCTAATAAAAGCCATTCTACCATCTCTAGGCGGGCGATTGATAATTACACCTTTCGCCTGAAGATTCGCACAGGTTTCATAAATATTATCTACTTCGAAAGCAAGATGACCGAAATTCCTTCCACTTGTATAAGCGGAATCTTGATCCCAATTATGAGTTAGCTCTATTTCAGGAGAATTTTCATCTAACTCCGATAAGAATACAAGAGTGTATCTTCCTTCCGGATGATCATGTCTTCTTGTTTCTTTTAATCCTAGCTTATTGCAGAAAAAATCCAATGCTTGATCCAGATCTTTTACTCGGATCATAGCGTGTAAGTATTTCATTTTGTGTCCCTTGGGAGAAATTTTCTCTAAAAGAGAAGACTGTTTCCTTCTTTATGGGAAAGAAACCTGCGGATTTTCCCTATGACAAGCCCAAAGCTAAGGTGAAAAAATGAACAAATTAGGAAATTCCGCCATATTGGATTTTTTCGATTTACCCTCAAAAACACCCTTTTTGACCCCATTTTTGCCTATCTGGAGGGCGAAATGCTTAATTAGTGTGCTCAAAAAATAAGCATTTTTTGAATTTCTAATAAAGAATCGGCTTGAAAAAAACGCCCTTCGGGTCGATACTTGTACTATATTCAAGCAGCGGTATGAGAAATCATCCGATTCCGCTTCTTTTTTATTCAATATGAATGGATAGAAGCTAGTTGAAACAAGGTGCTTAGAAAATTAGATAATTCTAATAAATGTAAATGTGATAAATGGTTCTTCGAGTTCGTTTAACAAAAATTTTTAATTTTTTCTTTGTATAAAAATTTTTTTGTTCCATTCATCAACGCCGATAGGTCAGATGGATGTAAGCGAAAACGAGAACAGAAAATATAAAAATAACTTGAGGTTTCAATTTTATGAAAATCAACAAACTCACTTCTCTTCTATTGGTAGTAGGCTTCTTAGCAGGATCTTCCGTTTTTGCAGTTTCTCAAGATACTGAAGATCGTCTTTTAGAGCAAGCTTTGGTATCCGCAGCGGTTACTAAAGAGCAAAAAGTTGCAGTAGCTACTTACTTGAAAGCAATCGCTCAACAAAAGAACGAAAGAGCTGAAGAGTTAAGAGCATTGGCTAAACGTTCTACTGGTGGAAAATTCCTCGCTAGCAACGCTCAGTCTGAAAAATTCTTAAGACAAGCAAAAGCTCTTGAAGCAGAAGCTGCAAGAACTCAAGAATTTTTAAACAATCTTTAATTAGTAGTCACAAATCCTAAAAATCCATCGACTGCAAGGCGCCGTGAGGCGCCTTTTTTTGTTACTTAGAGATTTTCTTATCTTTAGGAAAACAACTCATACTGAAACCTTCTATCATATAACAAATAGCGTCTTTGGTTTCACATCTTAGTGCGTCGTTGTAAGTAGTACTTTGTATTTCCAGGTCCATACGTTCGCAGACCATTTTTTCTCTGGTAGAAGTTTGGGTGCTCGTATCTTGGCCGAGCAAACTTCCGGCGAATAAGGAATAAATTGTGAATAATAATACTTTTTTCATCATACTCTCCGGAGAATTCTCTGATTCTATGACCCTTTCAGGTTTCCTCCCTAGAGTCAATCGATTTGGGGAGCTGCAGATCTCCGAAAAAGGATTGTGAGACGGTTTAAACCTTCTAATTTGCCCTGATGAGTTTTCTAAGCGGAAAGTTTCACTCTAAATGGACAAGGCTTACGTTTTGTTTTTTGTTCCTTCTCCCTTTATTATATCCGTTCTTATTGAAGCCTGGTGAACAATTATACTCTGATCATTTAGGTAAATTTATATTGGGGGAATCCGTAGGAAGAAACGGATTCCTTTCGGGCAACCTGGTGCTACCTTCTCGAGGTTTGGATCCGGAAGGAAATTATTGCCCGACGGAATGTATCCGTATCGGCGAAGAGTTAATCAGTCCATTTCCTGCCTCATTAGGTTATGTATATGCGATATTCCTTCCTTGGAGCGGGATAGTAGGTGTATACGTCGTAACCGCGATTTTAATACTTCTATCTTTTCTATTTCTTTCTAGTTTATGGGACTGGGATCCTATCTATTTGGGAGTTTTGGTATTAGCCTCTCCGTTTTTGGTGAATGGATATTTTTTCCCGGACGTGGGTATTGCTTCCTTTTTATTTTTAGCGGGAAGTTTTCGATTTTTAAGATCGGGTCCTTCTTCTTCCTGGTTTAGATTTGTGAGTGCAGGTTTTATCTCTGCTTCTTCCGCTTGGTTCAGGATAGAGAGTATCGTATTTCCGCTGTCCTTTATATTTTTCTTAAGCATATACAAGTTTTCTAATGTAGAAGAAAGAAGGAAAATTTTAGGATATTCGGTCGGCTTTTTTATAGGAGTAGTACTTCTACTTGGAATTCAATATGTTCTATATGGACATCCCTTGGGCCCAAGGTTTTCATTTAATCAGCCTACAATGTTCTTACCTCCTTGGAAGAAATGGGAAATTTACACCGGGTTATTGATCGCAAACCCGAATCGACTTGGGTTTTTCGGATATACTCCCGGGTTTTTGATCGTTCTATTCTTCTTTCTATATTATATTTTGTTTAAGAAGAATCCTTTTAAAAGAAATATATCTCTCGAGGTCTCAAATAGGGATCTGTTTATTTTTTCAGGTTTTGGTGCGTTTTTAGCATTGGTGGTTTCTGCGCCGAATGATGGGATCATAGATTTTGGTTCTAGGTATTTGCATTTGAGTTTGCCTGCTTTTGCTGGAATGTTTTTGATCTTACTCGAGAATATAAGAGAGAAGTTTCGCAAGATCGCAAAAATTGTTCTGTATTCGATCCTTCTTTATTCGGTTTACATCAGTTATTCTTATACACAAATCCTGGGAAAATATGGAAGAAAGACCACTAAACTGAATGCGATCTATTTGGAGCAAAAACCTGATCTGGTTGTGGTTCAGATCAGAACATATTCTCAAATTTTAGGTAAATACTTTTTCCAAACTCCTTCCGTATGGCTTATGAGAGAAGCTGATATTAAAAACTTCTTCTCCAAGAATCATCCGGAACAATTTAGAAAAATATTATTCGTTCAAACAAAAGCTTCTATCTTAGAAAGTTTGAATGATGCGGATCCTTTTTTGAAAAATAGATATTATGCGAGTATTTCCCAATCATTGGGTCCTGATTTTAAAAAAGTTTGGTCGGAAAATAAGGAAGACGTTCTGATCTTTTCTATGGAAAGGAAAAGTAAAATCAGGGAATGATGAAGTCTGTTGTGCTGCTTCCTCGGATGGAAGCAGACAACTAAAGTAAGGTCTTGTTCTAATCTTACTCGTTTAAAAAGAAGAAGAAAAAGAATCCAGCTGCTTGCGCTCTTGGAATTCCCACAGCACTTCCGATCAAGGAGCCATTTTTTCTTACATCACCATTACTATCGATTCGACCGATCAGACTTCCGTTCTTGCGTACATCTCCGCTGGAATCAATCGAACCTACTAGTGAACCGTTCAGTCGAATGTCTCCGTTAGAGTCGATTCTACCGATCAGGCTTCCGTTTTTCCGAACATCCCCGCCGGATTCAAATCTTCCCACGAGAGAACCGTTTAACCTTACGTCTCCACTGGAGTCGATACTTCCAATAAGAGAGCCGTTCTTTCTCAGATCACCTGCATGCAAGGAGCCCAAGCCAGCAATTAAAAAGAGGATCGTAGCTATGAGTTTCAAATTTGGTTTCATTCATGTATCTCCGTTCTTATATTCAGAGAAAGATCGGCAATCTCGCTCATTCGTATGCCAAAGGTAACAAAGTATGGAGATATTTTTTGAGGAATATTTTCTTGGACTAGGCTTCTCTACTTTCGATTCATTGAGTAAAATGTATTGTTCATTCCTTATTCTATATCCTCATCGGATTCTATTTCCAATTCGCAAAACTTAGAATAGTATTTGGATTGTATCTCTTTTCTTTCTTTTACTATCCCGGAGATCTGAATGTAAAAATTGGATTTAAGTCCGTACAATCTTCCATAAACTCCATCTCCTTTTTTATAAGAAACTCTGGAATCTATACGGAATTGTAAGATCCTCTTCCCAATAATCTGTGCTGCGGCCAAGAAGACTTGGTCTGAATCGAATAACTCCAGATAAAATTTAGGAAGAAGTCTGAATGTATTTTTTAAAAAAGACGTTTGGGTCATATAGGCGCATTTTATTGGAAAGACCGGACAAATAGGTATCATCCGTCTTAAAATCACATGTTTTCGGTTACGATTCTGTAAAAAGAAGGGCCTGAAAAAATCCTTCTCAAATGATACGTATTTTTGATTGTCTCGGAATTTCCCGAAAGAAAGAATGTCCGACATGAATCCAAGTACGAAAAAACTCCAAACCAAATTAGCAGTGATTCATCTTTTGCAGGAAAACAAAAGAATGAGTTTGGAGGATCTTTCCAAGTATTCCGGTATAGATGATATAAAAGATCTTAAAAAAGAACTCGGAAAGTTATACATGGTGGGTTCTTATCCTTATACTCCAGATCAATTTGTGGAATTGGATTATGACGGAGAGACGATCGGTATTCGTATGCCTATAAGTTTGGAGCAAGGGTTAGTCCTAAGCGTTAAAGAATGGGCCATGATCCGAAAATTATTTCTGGAAGAAGGTGAAAAAGAAACAGTTCCTTCCAGAAAAAAGATACTGAAATCTATATTAGATAAAATTCATACAATTCTTCCTTCTGCAGGAATACCTAGCGAGAATGAATTAAAGAAAAATATAGAGGATTCCATTTCCGAAGGTAAATCTTTGCAGATCAAATACCGGGCCCAGGGAGAGGCGGAACCGGAATCCAGAAAAGTGGATCCTTGGGCATTATTAAGTTTCAGGGAAGAATATCTGATCGGCTATTGCCATTCCAGAAAGGCACCCAGAACATTTAGATTGGATTCCATTCTTCAATTGAATAGGACCCAGGAGAATGTTGCCGAAATCCCTGACGAAGAAAGAAAGAATGCGATCTCCAAATTAAAAAATTTCCTGCAAGGAGGAGAAGGGGATCCGAATTTTGCGGAGATCTATCATACTGCAGAGGTATATTTTAATTTGCATTCTCGTTTGCATCTGGAAAGGACTTCTACTAAAAAGCAGATCGGTGATACCATATATTATCTTTCCAAAGCAAGGATCAGAAACCAGGATTGGTTTTTGTCTGTTCTAAAAGGTTTTGGTCCGAATGTAATTCTTCATAATCCGCCTGCGCTAAAGGAAAGAATGACTGCATATTGGGAGAGCATTTCTTCCGATTCAGCCTATTAGGAATCGATTGACTCCTCTCTATTTACGATTGATTCAGGATATACCTTGCTTTCTCCCGCTAAGATCAACTTAGGATTAGAGATCCCATACAAAAGACCTGACGGATTTCATGAGATCCGAAGTGTATTCTTACGTTTGAATTGGGGAGATGATATTCAGATCGAGCCGATTACTCCCGGATCTTTTGAATTGGTTTCTAATAATCAGATCATTTTAGAAAAGAGACGTCTGTACGACGAGGTTTCTGAGAAAGGAGACTTAAGTAAGAATATTCTTTTCAAAACATTCTCCAAGATTAGGGCTCATTTCGGAGAACTTCCTGGCGTGAGGATACATCTTACTAAAAAAATTCCTCCTGCTGCGGGCCTGGGAGGGGGATCTACAAACGCTGCATCACTTTTCTCTTTTTATTTTGGCCTGAGCCCGGAGTTTAATTCGGATTATATTTTTAAACTGGCGGCAGAGATCGGCGCTGACGTTCCCTTCTTCTTATCCGAAAATCATTGTTTGGTGTCTGGAAAAGGTGAGATCTTGAAGGACATTCAAGTGCATCCTGGACAGGGAATTTTAGCCTTAACTCCTCAGGTGCTCTCGACCGCTGAAATGTACGCAGGTCTCAAAAAGCCTTTACAAGCCGACCCTCCCTCGAAAAGATGGATTTCTCTAGGCAATGACGTCGAGTTTTCTTTAAAAGAAGGGAATTGGGCGGCTTTGAGAGAAAAGCTCGTAAACGACTTCGAGCCTCTTGCCTTCCAAAAGTTTCCCCAGCTAGGGAAATTAAAGGAAAGTTTTTTGGCGAATGGAGCTAGTTACTCCTCCTTAACTGGATCAGGATCTTGTATCTATGGTTTGGTGCAGGGATTGGAAATACGGGAAGAGCTGTTAGCCAAAATGCAAACGGAATTTCCCGACCTTACGTTTGTAAGCTTTAATTATTAAAGAACGAAACTGGGCCGTCGCCAAGTGGTAAGGCAGCGGTTTTTGGTACCGCCATTTCATAGGTTCGAATCCTATCGGCCCAGCCACTGTTTGATTTCACCGGATTACTGAATGGACGCCAAAAAGGAAGCAGTCGCCGTAGTTTTAGCTGCGGGAAAGGGAACCCGCATGAAGACGGAGCTCCCAAAGGTGGCTGTTCCTTTAAATGGAAAGCCCCTTTTAAACCATGTTATTGATCACCTCAAAGAAGCGGGTATCAATGACATAGTCATAGTTGTAGGCTATAAAAAAGAAGAAGTCCAAGCACTTTGCGCAGGAATTCCTGGCATTCGTTTTGCCGAACAAAAAGAGCAATTAGGCACAGCTCACGCAGTATTAAGTGCCGAAGAATTTGTAAAATCCCATAAAGGTCCTATCCTTGTAGCTTGTGGTGATGTCCCAATGATCACTGGGGACACATTCGGTTCTCTCGTTTCCACTCATGTCCAAAATGAATTTTCAGCTACTCTTCTTTCCGCAAAGGTAGATATTCCTACCGGTTACGGAAGGATTGTTCGTAATTCTTCCGGAGAAGTAACCGCAATCGTTGAAGAAAAAGATGCGGACGCGGAACAGAAAAAAATAAACGAGATCAACACCGGAACTTATGTTTTCAGTTCCGAAATTCTTTTCGAATCTCTTAGAAAAATCGGAAATAGCAATGCTCAGGGGGAATATTATCTTCCTGATCTAGTAGAGTTGTACAAAAAAGAAGGAAAAAAGTTGGGCGCAGTAATTCTTAAAAACAGCGGAGAAAGCCAAGGTGTGAATTCTCCTGCAGACTTGGAAAACTTAGCGGCAGTTTTAAATGGAGCGGTGGCAAAATGAGCGGCTCTAATATCGCGGTTTTTTCAGGATCTTCTAATCGTACGATCGCAAATGAAATTTGCCAAGAGTTAGGAATAGCTCCCGGTAAGATCAATCTTCGCAAATTTTCCGACGGAGAGATTGCGGTTAAGATTGAAGAGAATGTAAGAGGAAGAGACGTATTTGTAATCCAATCTACCTCTGCTCCAGCAAATGATAATTTGATGGAATTACTTTTGATCATGGACGCGTTAAGACGCGCTTCTGCTAAAAGTATTTCAGTAGTTGTTCCTTATTACGGTTACGGACGCCAAGATAGAAAAGCGGAACCAAGAGTTCCGATCTCCGCGAGAGTTGTAGCAGATCTGATCGAGACCCTAGGGCCGACAAGAGTGATTGTTATGGATCTTCATGCGGACCAGATCCAAGGTTTCTTTAAAGTGCCTGTGGATAATTTACATTTTAATCCTGTACTAGTAGAATACATCTTAAGCAAGAAGTTCGAAGATCTAGTCATCGTATCTCCTGACTCCGGTGGTGCAGAAAGAGCAAGATCTTTCGGTAAAAAAGTGAACGCAACTTTAGCGATCATAGACAAGAGAAGACCTAAGGCGAACGTTTCCGAAGTGATGAACGTGATCGGTGAGATAGAAGGTAAAAATTGTATCCTTCTGGATGATATGATCGATACTGCAGGCACAATCTGTAAAGCTGCTGATGCTCTTCTGAAAAATGGAGCGAAGTCGGTGTATTGTGCTGCAACTCACGGAGTTCTTTCCGGAGAAGCTATCGATCGTTTGAACTCTACTCCTTTTACGGAGGTCGTATTATCTAATACGATCGAGATCCCGGAATCCAAAAAAATCACTAAGTTAAAAACTCTCTCAGTAGCTCCGCTATTTGCTGCTGCTATCCAGAGAATATCGACCAATCAATCGGTCAGCGACCTATTTATATAAGAACAAGGGTAAAGACAATGAGCCACAAATTAGCTGTTAAAAAAAGAACTGAAACCGGCAAGAACGTAAACAATCGTCTTCGTGAAGCTGGACAAGTTCCTATTAACATTATCGGAGGCGGAAATGCCGCATCCGGTTCCGTAAACGAGAAAGAACTTGAAAAACTAGTTCATTCCGGGATCCGTCAATCCACTCTAATCGAGTTGGAAGTAGAAGGAGAAGGAATCCAAAAGGTTTTCGTTAAAGAAGTACAACGTTTTCCTGAAATCGACAGAATTCGCCACGTAGACTTCTACAAAGTTGAGCCTGGTAAGAAGATCGTTACTAAGATCGGAATTCGCACCGAGGGAACTGCAAAAGGTTCTAAGATGGGTGGTCAGTTCGACCATTTGATCCATGAGATCCGTGTGAAAACTGTTCCTGAGGATCTGCTTGAGACTCTGGTTCTAGATGTAACCGATCTAGATGTAGGCGATTTTATCAAAGTTAGTAACTTAAAAGTTCCTGCAAGCTGGGAAATTTTAGTGAACGGAGATCCGATCGTTGCAGCAGTTCTGAAAACCAAAGCATTACTTGCTCAAGAAAGAGCAGAAGCTAAGGAAGCTGCCGGAGCGAAGCCGGGAGCAAAAGCCGGAGCTAAAAAAGGGAAATAATTTTCCCTTCCCGAGATCTAAAAAATTGGAGTACGTTATTGTATGAAGCTAATCGTCGGACTGGGTAACCCCGGAGACAAATACAATAATAACCGAGCTAATATCGGCTTCAAAATTTTAGACGTGATCGCCAATAATATAAACGTTGAGATCAAGACTAAAAAGAAAAAGTCTTTGATCGGACGAGGCGATTTCGAAGGAGAAGAGGTAGTATTATTAAAACCTCAGACCTTCAGCGATCTGTCGGGAGAGTCCGTTCTGTACATAGCTTCCTTCCTGAAAATTCAGGTACAGGATATTCTTGTAATCCACGAAGATTTAACCTTACCCTTGGGTAAAATTGTAGTGGATAAGGGAGCTAACGGGAACGAAAATCCCGGGATTAAATCCGTGATCCAATCCTTACGTTCTCCAAATTTTATCCGCATCCGTATCGGGATCGGTAACGACCAATTTGACGGCACAAATCTGGACGGATTTTTAAAGGAAGATTTCCAACCTTTAGAAAACTTAAGTTTGATCCAGATTATCAACGACGCGGAAGCCGCAATTCGCTCCATCAGTTTGGGCGATATTGAAGACGTGATCGAAAAATACAGATTATAAGATCTATTTTTCAACTCGGTTCCGCCGAGATCTAAAAATCCTTTACTTTTCCGGAAAAAAAGGGACTCTGATTATGGGGAACCTTTTCACTCGAAACGGTTTCCAAATAGTATCCGGTTTACGATTCCGGCAGGTCCATTGCCTGCTTCCTTTAGTCTAAACTACGGGAAGAATGTGGCTCCGAAGAGATGGCGGAGCTTGGGAGTTACACATGAATAACAATAATAAAGGTCTTAGATTACTTATACTTTTTATCTTAGTAATCCTAGGATTAGCACTTCTCGTGCCGCAGATCCAAACTGCTCTGGGCAAACCTAGAATATTACCGTTCTCTCAATTTATGAACATGGTAGAACCGGATGCTTCTTCTAAACCGAAAGGCAAACTGGTTAAGACCACGGACTCCAATTTCCCCGGCTGCGATAAGTTAGTCATGGAAGGAGACATGATCAAAGGTTGTTACGAACCATTTGAAGAAGGAGCAGCAAAAGCCCCTGTTCGTTTCGAGACCAGGATCGCTCCTATCGACAAAGAATTCCTTTCTTCTTTAAGAAAAACGAATATTGATCTGGAAGTAGTTCCTTCTGAGAACGGACACGGATTCGGAATGTTAAGTTCATTCCTTCTGATCGCCGTGATCGGTATTTTCGTATTTTACTTTTTTATTATGCGCCAAGTTCAGTCTACCGGCAATAAGGCTTTCTCTTTCGGAAAATCTAAAGCTAAGATGACTGTGGATCCAAAGGTTAAGGTAAGTTTCGCGGACGTTGCAGGATGTGAAGAAGCTAAAACCGAATTGGTCGAAATTATAGAATTCTTAAAAGACCCTAAAAAATTCCAAGCAATGGGTGCAAGGATCCCAACGGGAGTTTTGCTTGTAGGTCCTCCGGGAACCGGTAAAACTTTACTCGCTAGAGCGGTTGCAGGAGAAGCTGGAGTACCATTCTTCAGTATCTCCGGTTCCGACTTCGTAGAAATGTTCGTGGGTGTGGGAGCTTCTCGTGTTCGCGACTTGTTTGAACAAGGTAAGAAAAATTCTCCATGTATCATCTTCATAGATGAGATCGATGCAGTGGGAAGATTGAGAGGAGCCGGATGGGGCGGTGGTCATGACGAAAGAGAGCAGACCCTGAACCAAATGCTCGTTGAGATGGATGGTTTCGAGAAGAACGAAGGTGTGATCGTAATGGCAGCTACGAACCGTGCTGACGTTTTAGATCCTGCGTTACTCAGACCGGGACGTTTCGACCGTCAAGTGATGGTGGATCTTCCTGACTTAGTAGGAAGAGAGCAGATCCTAAAAGTGCATTCTAGAAAAGTTCCTTTAACAAGTGATATCTCTTTGAATTCAATCGCAAGAGGAACCCCTGGATTTACAGGTGCGGATCTTTCTAACCTGATCAATGAGGCTGCTTTACTTGCTGCACGTAAGAATAAAAAACGTGTAACCCAAGAAGAATTAGAAGAGGCACGCGACAAAGTGATGATGGGCCCTGAGCGTAGATCCTTCTTCATTTCCGAAAAGGAAAAAGAAGTGATTGCATACCATGAGGCTGGTCACGCGATCTTAGGAACACTTTTGGCTTATACGGAACCTGTTCATAAGGTAACCATTATCCCGAGAGGAAGAGCATTAGGTCTTACTCAATCTCTTCCTACAGAAGATAAACATATTCATACTAAAGCGTATTGGTTGGATCAGATCGTAGTTTGTATGGGCGGGTTCATCGCAGAAGAATTTAAGTTCAAAATGACTTCTACCGGTTCCAGCAATGATATCCAACAAGCTACCAATATCGCGAGAAGAATGGTCTGTGATTGGGGAATGTCCGAAAAACTGGGCACTATCAATTACGGAAGCGGCCACGAAAGTCCTTTCTTAGGAAGAGATATGGGCCAGAGCAATAAGGCTTATAGCGAAGAATTTGCTGCAATGATCGACAAAGAGATCAGAGGGATCGTTCAGACCTGCCTAGATAAAGGAAGAGAACTGGTCCGTAAGAACTCTACCAAGTTCGAAAATCTAGCCAAAGCTCTTCTTGCAAAAGAAACAGTTTCTCATGACGAGTTGATGGCGATCGTTCATCCTGCTCATGAAGAAACTAAAAAGAAGGCTGAACGTTCTAGCAAAAAGGAAAAATCGGGAGAGATTCCTAACAAACCCGCTTATTCTACCGGCATTGAATGAAATTCTGGCTTTTTAAGACCGAGCCTGACGTTTTTTCCATCGATACTTTGGCCTCTTCTCCCGGCAAAACAGCGCCCTGGGAGGGAGTCAGAGGTTACGGAGCAAGAAATTACCTAAGGGATGAGATCAAAAAAAAGGATCTCATCCTATTCTACCATAGCAGTTGTAAACCCCCTCATGTGGCAGGACTTGCGGAAGTAGTCAAAGAAGGTTATCCGGATCATTTCGCTTTTGATAAGAAACATAAGTATTATGATCCAAAAAGTGATCCACAAAAACCGACCTGGTTCATGGTGGATGTGAAATTTAAGGAAAAATTTTCTCGCCCAATTTCGCTAGAAGAATTAAGATCCCACGGGCAACTAAAAGGAATGATCCTTTTGCAGCCGGGTGGTAGACTATCGATCCAACCGGTTAACGAAGAACAGTTTCATTATATTTGTAAATTGGCCGGGGCAAAAAGTCTTCCCGGTTAGGGAGATTTTTGGTGAATATTTTCCGAAAAATTCGGAATATCAGCTTCATTCTGCTGATCCTCATCCTAGGTATAGGTTCTCTATACTCTCAGGAAGATGTTCCTGTTTTTCCGATCTCCGGTTCTATGTCCGGAACTCCCATAAATAAATTTACATTTATCCGAAAGATCCGTCCTGGAGAAGTGAAAACTCCTACTGACTTGGAAATTGGTGACTGGACCAGAATGGATAAAGACAGTCTATCTTACAGTTTCACTGATGATCAGTTTTTAATAAAGTTCAAGATACAAGCTCCTCCTAAAGAAGGAACGATCTCCTGGTATTTAGTTTTGAATAACCCGGGAATGGAAAACCTTACCGTTTTTAAAAGAGTATGGGGGCCGGGGGGATGGGCATGGTCTGAACTTTCTAGGGATATGAGGATGTCGTACATCCAACCCGCATTCTTAATAGAAACTCCTCCAAACAAACAGGAAGAATTTTTAATTCACGCTTCTACAAGAAGATCTCTAGTTTTGAATTTTCAAGCCTGGGCTCCTAAAGAATTCGCAGCTCATATCCAAATGGAGAACCTATTCTTGGGGATTTTCTTCGGAGCGATTGGGATCATGTTGGTATATAACGGATTTCTTGCGTTTGTAGTTAAGGATTCCAGTTATTTCTTCTACGTTCTATATTTATTGTTTTATGGACTTTGGCAGATGTCAGTCACTGGAGTCGGTGCACAGTATCTGATCCCTGCTCCAGCTACTTCTTGGAATGATTATCTGACAGGATTTGCTTTCTTATCCGTTGCATTTTCACTTTTATTTACTCGTTCCTTCTTACATATGGAAAGAGAGACCGGTTGGAAGAATTATGCGTTCTTAATATTGTCGGCGTTTGCGATTTTAGGATTTATTGCCTCTTTATTCTCCAGCATTTATGGGCCGATGATCTGGGCGGTTTCCTGGTATCCTTTCCTGGCTGCAGTTTTGGTGATCTATTCGGCTGCGATCCGTTTGAGAAGGGGATATCGTCCTGCACGTTATTTTCTATTGGCATGGTCTGTTCTGATCCTTTTCGTTTTGATCACTGCTCTTAGGAATCTGTCCATTATTCAGGATACCGAGCTTACTCATTGGTCTGCTCAATTCGGTTCTTTGGTTGAGATGACTTTACTTTCTTTTGCTTTGGCGGATAGGATCAAAACATTAGAGAAAGATTCTTTGCAGGCTCGATTAGAAAATTACGAAAGCCAATTGAAGTTAACCGAGATCGAGCAAGAGCTTAAGATCGCGAGAGAGCTACAAGAATCTATTCTTCCGGATCGTTTGCCTGAAGTAAAAAATCTAAAACTTTCCGTAAGAGGAGAGTTTGCCAGTTCTGTGGGAGGTGACTTCTACGATTTCCAATATTTGGAATCCGGTAAGTTAGGTATATTTTTATCCGATGTTTCAGGCCATGGTGTTCCTGCAGCGATCATTTCTTCCATGGTGAAGTTGGCATTCTCGATTGAATCTAGAAAGAATGAAGATCCTGCAGAAGTTTTAAGAAGTATTAATAGATCTTTAAGCGGTAAGTATGGAAAACATTTTATCACCGCAGCTTATCTTATAGTCGACCCTGCGAATGGGAAAGTGACTTACTCAAATGCAGGACATCCTCCGATCGTTGCTATTGACAAAGAATCCGGTGAGACTAAGGAGATATTTTTACCAGGTTGGATCATGGGAATGGATCCGAATCTGAAAAACTCCGTTGTCGAATTCCAGATGAAACCCGGAGATCGTTTGATCGTATATACCGACGGGATCACAGAAGCCCGAAGTAAAAGTGGGGAAATTTTCGGATTCCAGAGATTTTATAAATTGTTAAGTGATCATATGCAATCGCCTGGAGAGAAACTTGGCGAGGATCTGTTTGCTACTGTAAGGAATTTTACGGGGAACAGAAAACATTTCGAAGACGACCTAACTTTTCTCGTCCTAGATTATTTACCGATCCCCGATGAGAGTGGAATTAAGGAAATTACTTCGAGTTTTTCAAAAAGCTGATTAGCTCGTTGGAAACTTGGATCGGGCGTTTTCTATAGCTCTTCTTATATTCTTTTTTGTATTCTTTATGACAGTTTTTACAGGATGATTCCAGATCTCCTGATGCAAGAGCCTTGTCGGTGATCTCTTTCCATTTTGTTTTTTGTTCATCCAAAGCCCAGTTCGGGACTTCTTTTAAGATCCTTTCGAGAGCGACCTTATCTCCCTTTTTAGCTTTTTTGGAAGCAGGTTTAGTATAATCTTCCATGAAATCGTGTAACGTGGTTTCCGTGGTTCCGGATTGAGCATAGGAAGTTGAAACACATAGTAAGAATAATAAAACGAATGAGATATTTTTAAGTTTACGGTTCATCTAAGAAAGTCCTCTTTTTCCTATATTTTTAAGTCTTTATAAGTTTAGGGAAGTCCTTTCCATTTTTTAAGAAAGAATCCTAGTTTCGAAAAATTGGTAGGCGTTTGAAATTTTGGGAACCTAAGAAAAGGTAAAAGTTCGGAATCTTTCTAATCTAAGATACGATTCCATTCTTGGTCGTAATAACGTACAAGACTTTGGTTATCCAATCGATTCGGTTCAGTCGGCACCCTGGACATATCTTGAGGAAATTCAGAAATAGATTTAAGTTCTGTTTCATTCAGGAATTTTAATCCAGCGGGTAGATCTTTTCTGTATCCTCCCAGTTTGCCCACAGATCCTAAAATAAATCCCCATTCTCCGAAAGAAGGAACATATACATGCAATGCTCTAGTATTAAACCCGGATTCCTTGAGGGTGGCTTCTACACACCAGAAAGACATTCTTGCGAATAAAGGAGAAGTGGACTGTATCTCTACGACTGAGAATTCGTTGAGTCTTCTTTTTAAACTTCTGTAAAATGCTGTACTATATAATTTTCCGATAGAGAAGTTACTCGGATCCGGGAAGTCTATTAACACCACGTCGAATACCGAACTAGATTCTTCTAACCATAAAAAAGCGTCCGCGTTCTGTACTTTTACTTTAGGGTTTTTTAAACTAGATCCGTTGATCTCCGTAAGAACCGGTTGTTCCGAAAAAATACGTGTCATCTCAGGATCCAAGTCCACCAAGGTGATCGATTCTACACTTGGATACTTTAGTATCTCTCTGACTGCTAAACCGTCTCCTCCTCCTAATACCAATACTCTTTTTGGGTTCGGGTGAGATAGAAGGGCCGGATGCGCCAATGTTTCGTGGTATCTATATTCATCTCTGGAACTGAATTGTAAATGTCCGTTCAAAAAGAGTCTAAGTTCACTTTTATATCTGGTAACTATGATCTTTTGGAAATTGGTTTGTTTAGAGTAGATGATCTCGTCCGAAAAAAGATTTTCTTCACTGTAATAAGTGATCATCTCTGAAAATGCGAAGCCTAATCCAAGTAAGGTCAATACCAGGGCCGACTTGGCTCTTAATAGGTTTTTATGTTTTTTGGATAATGGAAGGACGAATGTCCCCCATAACGCTGTTCCGGCATTCAGTAATCCAAAAAAGAAGGAAGTCCTCACCATTCCTAATTTAGGTGCGAAGAAGATCGGAAATGCCAAGGAAGCCAAAAGTGCTCCGGCATAATCCAAGCTAAGCACCTTGGAGACCATATCACGAAATCCTAATTTGTTTTTTAGGATACGGAGAAGCAGAGGTATCTCCATTCCCACCAATGTTCCAACTGCGACCACAATGGTAAATAGTGGAATTTGGAAAATCCTGGTCTGTCCAAAACTTAAGAATAGTATCGCCGCGCTGAATCCGCCTAATAATCCTAACGCGAGCTCTACATCTAAAAATTTAGGGATTAGATCCTCTATCAGGTAGCGGGAAAGCCAACTTCCGATTCCCATGGAGAATAGATAAACTCCGATGACTAAGGAAAACTGAGTGACCGTTTCTCCGAGTAAATAACTCGCTACGGTGCCTGCTAATAGCTCGTATACTAAACCGCAGGAAGAAAGTATTAAGACGGAGATTAATAAGGCTCTCTGCAGTTTATTTTCCCCCTGGGAAATTTCTGGTGAACCAAGCGTAATGAGAACGATAGATCCCAGGGTTTTGTCTTACGGTTTTAGGGACCTGGTTTACTTCTTCGAAATCAGTGCTGGCTCCACCTTTTGTATATTCCGAAAAAAATCCGAGGCCTAATGATGCTGCGAAAAATGGATAAACAAGACCTTTTAAAAAATTCCACATAATAAATCCTTAAACTCTTTTGGATTCGAAAGAATAACTTCTGAAAAAAGTGTAAATCAAAGGAAGCCATAGAAAGATAGAAAATAAGAAAAATGGAGCAGGGCTCATCACATCTCTTACTATCTTTACGCTGTATTCTGAGCCCCATCCGACCGGAAAATCTGATTGGCTTTCTAATCTAAGATAATATCTTCCAGGAGGGATCTCTGCCAAAGATTTAGAATCCGATTTAGAACCTTCCGACCAAGATTCTCCATCATCCACTCCATGATAATAGCTAGTCTCTATAGAAGTATCGTAAGCTGTATCCGTGTCTTCGTTGATTAGAACGGCCGAGAAAAATAGATACTTATTGTCCAAGTTAGGAGCTTCGATCTGGATCTCCACATTCTCAGTTGTTTCTCCTTTTAGTTCGAATACGTCCGTTACGAAAGAATTATCTCTAAAATTAGCGCTGCCAATATCCGTATTCGGCACAGAGGTTTGGACGTATTTGAATTTTCCCTGATAGACTACCTGGTTTTTCGCCTTGATACATCCGTATATTTGGAATACCAAAAATACCGCAGTGAGAGCTGCTGCCACCCATAGATTTCGTTTTAATCTGTTCTTGAATGGGTTCGGTTCGCATACTCCGACTATTTCAGGTTTTCTTAATTTAGAAGCTGTGTCCAAAGGAACTGCAGACTTCATCGTATCAAAAGGAATGAATTCTCCTTTGGACCAGAAAAGTTCCTTATCGGTTCTTTCGGAAGAGATCATATAAGGAGGGGAAATAAAATCCTCGATCTGTGCCTTCTCCCCTGCTGAAACTTTCCAGTAGAATTCGCCTAATGCGAAATCAGTATTGGAATCAGAATTAGCGAACCACTTATAAGATCTTTTTTGAAAAACACGTTTTAGTCCTGGCGCCCATTTTGGAACTCCGGGAAGAGGCTCGAAATAGGTCCAGTTGTCCCCATTCTCATTCAGCCAAGCGTATCCACCTTTGTATCGGAGAAGGTAATCCGTCCAGGTATAAGTCTCATCGTCTACTTCAGTAGATTTTCTTAATACTCCGATAACTTTTGATTCGGGAAAATTAGGCAACTTGATAGGAGTTCCTAAAGGAAGAAGTACATTATCCCTGGAAACCTGATCGAATTTCGCGATAATTTTTAGATCATCACTTTCGGTATCCATTACGGAGCCACAATATTCGCAGGCCAAAGATTTAGAAAAATCGGGACTGAATTGATTGATAGAAGCTCCACAACCTTTACATTCAATCGACTTTGCAGGGATCTGAGTTTGGTTGTATGCTACTTCTTCTTGCCTGATTCCGGTTAAATGTAGTTCTTCTAATGGAGCAAAACTTCCGGAGAATAATAATGCGGGAGATTCCGAATAGTCCAAGGTTCCGAACATTCCATCTTCGCTTGCAAGATCTAATAAGATCGCTTCGTATCCGGTTTGGAATCCGATGGGGAGTTCACCTTCTCCACCTATACAAGTAGCTTTCATGATCTCTTTTAGGGTCCAGTTTTCTCCTAAATAAAAACTGTCTCCCGGAGTGATCCTTTCTCTTCTGCCCGAGGCGATCACGATCGGATCCTCGTCGCCTTCTAAGGTCGGTATTTTCTCTGTTGGAATTCCGACATTTAGTTTTGTATAATAATATGAACCTTGAGCTTCTCCCAGCCAGGCAGAACTTCCGTCTCCTTCCATAAGATGCCATTCATTCCAGAAGCCTAATTCGAATTTAAGTTGGATCCTTCCAAGGACTCTGAATGGAGTGCCTTTATAATTTCCTTGGGTCCCGAGTTGGATGATAGAATGATCGTCTGCGAGTTCTCCCGCTGTGCCGATTTTTTCCAGATTCACATCTTTTTTGAGGGATAGAGTTTTACAACTGGAGCAAACCGCATACACGGAAGCCTTATTAATGATGGGAACCGGGGCTCCGCAATTAGGACAACTTAGTTCCGACACAAAGAAAGGTGATAACTTCGGGAGGATACTCTGTCAATCCTGGTTTTAAGGGGCCGAAAGAAATTTCCTGAATTTTTAGGGAATAACGGAGCGTTTTGCCATTCTTCTCGCCCGATCGCTGGCCGGATCTATATCTCCCAAAGCTTTTTCCAATTCTTGGAGGCCTGGATTTTCCCAAGTAGCTTCATATAGGTTCGGAGAATTGAAGATATGAAAATGGTTATCGAAATGGATCCTATTATAATAGTCCGCCTTGGTAAACATCGCACGGTTGATCTCATTATAAATTTCCTCGAATTCTGTGGTTTGTAGATCCGGTTCGAAATCGGAAAGGAATTTTAGAGAAAGAAGAATGACGTATTCTCTGGATTGTTTTAATAATTTCAGAGCTTCGTATAAGTATTGGGTTTTGATCCCAGGTAAATAAGGTCTTGTATTATCTGCGATTGTTTTCTTTTGGTTAGAGGCTCCATATTCTCTATAGCCCATTTCCAAATGATGTCTTGCCTCTGCATCTTTTGTTCTGAGAGCATACTTGGATAAAAAATCTAATTCTCTTCTCACACTGGAAGAGGATGCCTCCACAATCTTACCGTATAATATCACCAGCAATCTTTGGGTCTGGCGCATCTCGTCGTAAGAGTGTGCAAGATCGAATTGTAAGTATAGAGTGAACGTCTCTATATGATGTTGTAAACATCTACGGAATAAAGCCTTATCTTCTTCCGTTCCGTAATTGGAGATTGTACTGTTAATCGCTTTTAAATGAAATTCGTTTTGTTTTAATCCTCTTTCTACTCGGACTAAAGCGGTTGCTCTATTGCTGTCCAAGTCAGCCTTTGTTTGCCCAAGAGGAAGAATTAGAAATGCGAAAAGAAGAAGTATGTATGTTTGATATCTTTTCGATCCCATATTAGGATTTTCGGAAATAGGAGGGGTCCAAATTGAACCCCGTTATAGGATAAATTTCACTGAACGATTTTTTATCTTATGTCCTTTTCTTGAGTCGGAGCGCATTTAGAACCACAGAAACGGAACTGAATGCCATCATAGCACCCGCAATCCAAGGAGCTAAAAGCCCAGCAGCTGCTATCGGGATCCCTAGAGTATTATATGCGAGTGCCCAGAAAAAATTTTGCCTGATATTTCCGGTAGTGGCTTTAGCGATTAGGATCGCTTCTGCAATTTTTTCCAGATCTCCTTTTACTAAAACCACTCCAGCGGTTTCGATTGCGACTCCTGTTCCTGTGCCCATTGCGAATCCTACATCCGCTTTTGCTAATGCGGGAGAGTCATTGATACCGTCTCCGGTCATTCCAACTGTTTTTCCTTCGGATTGTAGGCCGGAAAGTATCTCCGCTTTCTCTTTTGGAAGAAGAGACGCATGTACATTTTTGATCCCTACTTTGGAAGAGATACTTTCTGCTACGGATTGATGATCTCCTGTTAAGAGTAGGGTTTCTATTCCTAGAGAATCTAGTTTCTCCAATGCAAATTTTGCATTTTGGCGGATTGTATCTTCTATTGCGAAAATGATCCATGTAGGAGTTCCAACATGGGCGTCTGGGGCTGAATCTGCAGTTGAGCCGGCTGCGGTATTAGAGTTGATACTTTTCCCATTCTCCGATCTTGACCAAACTACCGTTTTACCTTCTTTTTCCCAAGAATTGGAAATTTCTAATAAATCTTTAGGTAAACTTTCCTTATCTTCGAAAAATTCCAGTTTTCCGATCTTAATTTTGTTTCGGTTTACTTTAGCAGTGATCCCAAGCCCGGGAACAGTTTGCAAATTTTCTGGAGAAACAACGGAATGACCTTTTGATTTCACAAATGAAACAATAGCCTTTCCTAAAGGGTGAGAAGATGCAGATTCTGCGGATGCAGAAGAAGAGAGTAGATCCGATTCTTCTCCTACAAATTTATAATCCGTTACGGAAGGATTTCCTTCGGTGATTGTTCCTGTTTTATCGAATGCTATCAGATTTAAGGAAGCAGTAGTTTCTAAAACTTCCGAGTTTCTGAATAAGATCCCAATGCTTGCGGCCTTTCCTGTTCCGACCAAAATTGAAATTGGAGTGGCAAGTCCTAAAGCACAGGGACATGCAATTACCAAGATAGCGATTGATTTTTCCAGCGCGGATCCTAGTTCTCCTGCTTCTAAAAAGAAGAACCATAATAAAAAGTTAAACAAAGAGATCAGGATCACGGCCGGAACAAATACTGCGGAAATTTTATCCGCGATCTTTTGGATAGGGGCCTTAGAACTTTGTGCTTCTTCGACGGTTTTGATGATAGATGCGAGTACTGTTTCGGAACCGACGGAAGTGGCTTGGATGATCAAATTTCCATTCCCGTTAACTGTTCCCCCGAATACTTGGCTGTCTTTCTTTTTGTCTAGAGGAAGACTTTCTCCCGTTAACATGGATTCATCCACGGAGCTAAAACCTTCTAACACTAGTCCATCTACCGGAAATTTTTCTCCAGGTCTGACTTGTAGGATATCCCCTTTTTTTACGTATTCAGTGGGGATTTCAGACCAAGTTTCTTCTTTTTTAATACGAGCTGTTTCCGGTTTTAATTCCAGTAAGGTTTGGATTGCGGAGGAACTTTTTCCTTTTGCTTCTGCCTCCATCCATTTGCCTGCGAGTATAAAACAAAGTAATACTGCGGATGTTTCGTAGTATAAAGGTGGAAGTGAATGTATATGTGCGCCTTCTTTCCAGAAGGATGAGAAGAAAAGATCTCCTTGTTCTAGGCCTTGCAAAACGGAAAGTATAAAACTATATCCGAATGCTGCAGAGGTTCCTAAGGAAACCAATACATCCATGTTTGCACTTCCGTTCTTGATCGCTCTGAATGCACTTTTATAAAACGGAAATCCGATCCAAAACTGTACTGGAAATGCCAATCCAAATTGTATCCAAGGATGCATTAGAGCTTTAGGATTCGGTAGGAATTCCAAAAAGGAAAAATGGGAAACCATGGAATAGAAGAGTGGGGAAGCAAATAAAAGAGAGATAAAAAATCTAGATCTTAATTTGGATCTTTCCTTTCTATGTAACTCTTCCGTTTCTTTATAATTATTCTCCGAGTGTTCCTTTGCTGAATAACCTAGGGATTCGACTTTAGAAAATAATTCCGAAGAATTTACAGACTCGTTGAATCTTATGAATGCAGTCTCTCTTCCGAAGTTTACCCTGGCTTCTTCTACACCTGGGACTTTGTTTAATCCTGTTTCTATCCTTCTTGCACAATTGGCGCAGGTCATTCCGAAAAGATCTAAAGTGATCTCGGATGTTTTTTCTTCGGGGGAGAAGGTTTTGATATCTTCTCTAATTTCCGCGTTCATTCTTTTACTCCTGGTTGATGGAAACCACTGGATATCCTTCTTCTTCTAATAGTTTTGGAAGAGAAGAAATATCTTTTTTGGTTTCGAAACGTGCAGTCTGGGAGTTTAAGTCCACTACCGGTTTAGACTCGGAATCGAAAGATTGGATTGTTTTAGATACCGTTCTTACACAATGTTCGCAGGTCATTCCTGATAATTTGATCTCGTACATTTTATCTCTCCTTAATCTATAATACTATTGTCAACCTTCCAATAGTGGGAAGGTCAAGACCCAAATCCAAAAAAAATCGGATTTTTAATAAAAAATAAGATTTTCTAACCTTCTAATCATTGGAAGGTTATGAATTTATGAATATCGGGGAAGTCGCCAAATTATCCGGGGTAAACCCAAAATTAGTCAGGCATTATGAATCCATCGGTTTAGTCTCTAAGCCCATTCGTGCAGATTCGGGATATAGACTGTATTCAGAAAAAGACATTCATATATTGAGATTTATCAAAAGAGCCAGAGGTCTTGGATTTTCATTGCCAGAGATTAAACAGTTATTGGGACTTTGGAAAAATAAATCTAGAGCAAGTGCTCAGGTCAAATCCCTTGCCATGACTCATGTAAAAGAAATGCAGGCTAAAATTTCGGAATTACAATCCATGTGCGATACTCTTACTCATTTAGCAAAACATTGTCATGGAGATCATAGACCGGATTGTCCGATCTTAGAAGAATTAGAAGGAGAATAATTTCCTTCTAAATTTCGGAATTTTTAAGTGTAAGGCGAATGAAATAAAAAGAAACAGTTATCGAAACTAAAGCTGTCATCAGGAACATACTTTTAGGTCCCGAATAAAACCAGATCAATCCGCCAAGATTGCTCGCAATCAAAGCGGCAATACTATTCAATCCCGCAAATGTTCCTATCGCAGAAGCTGAATCCGTTTTAGGAATAATATTTGTGATCAATGCTTTGGAAGTCCCTTCTGTGCTAGCTGCATAGATCCCATACAAAAAGAATAAGGAATAGAAGTGAATTTTGTTTTCTGCAAATGCCATTCCTCCGTATACGAAAGCGAATACAAATAAACCGAAAACCAATGAGGGCTTGAGTCCTACTTTATCCGCTAAGATACCTGCGGGAAGAGAAAATAAAGCATACACTAAATTATAGAATATGTATATTCCAATCACTTGAGAATCTTCTAAACCTTTTGCTTTCACCATCAAAAGAAGAAAAAGATCGGAACTATTGACTAGCCCGAAGACTAAAAGTCCTATTACTAATTTTTTATAGGAAATAGGCGCATTCTTCCAATAGAGAAAAGAAGATAGAAAGTTCGAGTCCTCTTGTATTACTAATTTTTCTTTCTTCTTCTCCTTTAAAAGGCCCGAGATCAGAAATGCCGAAAGTCCCGGAATAGCTGCTATAAAAAACAGAGCAGAATAATTTTCAGGATAAAAATGCAAAAATATTAAAGCGAATGTGGGCCCGAGTACTGCTCCTAAAGTATCCATAGAACGATGGAATCCGAAAACCGTACCCTTGGTCTCCGGTGTTGCTTCGTCGGAAAGTAATGCGTCTCTTGCTCCTGTTCTAATCCCCTTTCCCAATCGATCCATTGTCCTGGATAAAAAGATCCAGAACGGGAATGTGAAAAACCCCATGATAGGTTTTGAAATTGCGCTTAATAAATATCCGAACTGAACGAAAGGAACTCTCTTGCCGTTTAAGTCTGAAAGTTTTCCAAAATATCCTTTGCTAAGTCCTGCGATCGCTTCTGCAAACCCTTCTAAGACTCCGATCAAAACCACGGAGAATCCGATACTCTTTAAATAAAGAGGCATGATCGGATATAACATCTCGCTGGATACATCAGTGAAAAGACTGATGAAGGAAAGTATCCAGACTGCTTTGGTGATTTTTTTCAGGATAGAGGCTTTTTGTCTTTGTCGAAGAACTTTTTGTGGATCAAGTCTTGGATTAGATCTTTGTCTTCTTCAGAAAGGCTGATAAAGATTACGTTCGCTTTTTTTCCGGAGACTCGGATTACTTCCGATTCGAGTTCCATATTTTTGCCGTTGATATTTCCGAATAGGATGATCCTGTCTCCTTCGAAAACGGAAGTGCGGGTCTCAAGGCCTGCTCCTCCAGTTCCTATATCAACTATGAATACCGGAAATCTTTGGGTTTTACCTTTGACTATAAAATCACCGTCTATGGTGATTTTGACGCGAGCGTTCTTCCTCTTCTGTTGAGAAGGGTCCCGGTATTCGTATTTATCGTCGAAAAGGGAATTAGTGCCCGCCATACGACAATCATGCAGAAGTTCGAAATTCAGTCAAAGTGAAATTGTAATCTTCTTCAGGTCCTTCTTCGCAAGGCTGAGAATTCTTGTAAGAGAAATAAACAGAAGCTCCATCCAAAACGATTACTGTTCTGGATACGGAATGTGCGTCTCTTCTATGCATACAAGGCGATAAAGCGCCTTGTTCCGGTAGATGAGAAGATAAGAATGACTTAGCTATATTTGCAAAATTTGTGGCATCCGGAAGCGAAGAAGGACGAAAATTATTATCGAATGTTTCTCTTCTGGAGACCTGGGCTTTTGGTCCTTGCGTGAAGGAACTTCCGAAAACTGCAAATGTTTCCGAGTCCGTTTCTGTTTGGTAAGTCTTACCGTCCCAGATAAATATTTCTGTTTTCTCTTTGCTTACTTTAAATAATTTGAACGGATAATATTTTTCCAACTCTGAATCCGTATAAGACTCAGGAGTTCTCTCTCCTAAAAGAACGGAACGAACTAGTAGTCCTCTACTCACAGGATTGCGCAGTAATTTTAAGGTAGCCTCGTAGTAGTTTACTAAGCAGATAATTTCTCCCGTTTGGGTAACTCCGATCCAAGTGCCTCCCGCTTCTCCGTCGATCGGTGCGATTGCTTTTCCGGAATTCGATTCGAGTAATTGAGGAAAAAGAGAAGGTTTTCTTTTTACGGATTCATCTCTGTTAAATCCGACCCCAAGTATTCCTTTACTTGGATCTCTATAAATTAAAGAAGTACACATTTTATTTTCCTACACTTAAGAAGAAATCTACTCTTTCGTTTCGATCCACTTCATAAGCTCCGTTGCCGGGGATCAAAGGTAATGTTTCTCCATAACCTCTGTATCTATATCTTCCGAATTCATAATCTTTTCCGAATAAAGATTGGAATACCTTCTTCGCTTTTTCTTCGGAAGCTCTTAGATTATATTCGTCATCTCCCCTATGAGATGTATGGATCTGCAATTCCGCTTTGTATCCTGGGAATTTATTTAAGACCGATTTTAGTTTAGAAGGTAATGTCCACCATTTGTCTTCGTAGATACGATTTGGAACGGAGAATCTGAAACCTTCTTTCTCTTTTACGACTAGGATATCCGTTTTGATATCCCCTAATTCCAGCTCTTCTTCTCCGCCGAAAATGTCCTTGTAAGAGAGAACAAATCTAAGTTCTGCAAGAGATCCTATTCTTCTTCCTTGGTCGTCTAAACCGTACCAGATCAATTTTTCCGGGCCGTTTCCGGTTCCGTTCCAACTACGGACGATCCTTTCCTCTTGTTTATCTCCATCGTAATAGGATTCCATAATATTGATCTTCCAGGATACTATCGGGAGTCCTTTGGATCTTAGACGGATCTCGACTAGATCTTTTTGCCAATCTCCATCAGGTGTAAATCCGCCTGGAGAAACATCGTAAGAGAATTTCGGCTTTTGGTCTGAAAGTTGGAATTTTTTAGGGACACTTGTATACTTATCGTATCTATTATAAACCGTTAGACGATAGAAATATATTCCCGGGCCTAAAGATTTATTTTCTTTGTTCTTCGGTTCCCAATTCAGTTCTGCAGGAGGCTCTCCCAATGATTTTTGGGAAAAGACTAAATTATCCTCTTTTGCTTCATTTTTGAAAATTTCCAGCTCATAGGAATCGGATTTTAATTTAGAAGAAACGTATGAGTTAAATTTAATACGATTTAAAGGATTGTTCGGGTCGGAAGGAAATAAATCTCCTTCTATATTTAGATCCACTCCGGAAGACTCGTTTTTGACCGTAAGATTTTCGATCTTATCTATGGATTCGTTTCCTGCAGGATCTCTTCCTGTGAGTTTATACGTATATAAACCGGGGGGAACGATCCTACCATTCGAATCGGTTCCATCCCATACGAGTTGGTAAGGAACTTCTCTATTTCTCCAAGTATAAGCTTTTAAGGATCTGCCTTCGAAGTCTAAAAATTCTCCGATGAACATATCGGCGGATTCTCCGGAGGTTTTTTGTTGTATGATGATCTTAGATAAATTCCTGTCTTCGCTTAATAATAACTTGGTTTTACAATTTGCCTCTACTTTGGGAGGTCTCGCATCTAAGTAGAATGTAGACTCTTCGGAGAGTATCCTTTCTTTGTTTGTGGTGAGTAAAAATAGTTGGTAGGTATAATACCCGTCTCCCACCGGAGTTCCGTTTTCATTTTCTCCATCCCATTCCAGGATAGAAGGTAGATATATATCTTCCGAAGCGAATTCGTTTTCGTCGGAAAAAATCGTGAATCCTTTTTTGCGGATCTTTCCTGCTTCGAATTTTCGAACAGTTTCTCCTGAGGCACTTCTGATCGTTAATTCCCAATCTTGTAGTTTAGGCAAAGAAGAAGTTTGTATCTTGAATCTGAGAATATCGGAGACTCCGTCCCAGTTCGGAGAGAAGGAGCCGGATTCAGTACTGATCAATGAATTTGCGGAAATCGAAGAAGAGAATAGAACTCCCAGAATACCTAAAAAAGGAAAAATTTTTCCGAACATGCTACTAGGAAATTCCTTCCGAGAAAAAATGCACTTATGTTTTATCCTCTAATTTTCTGTTACGGATCGAACCCATATGAGTTCCCGAATTGGAAGGCTCGGATTTTTCAGTATAACGTTTTAATGCGAATGTGACGGAGGCAAACGCGATCTCTTCCCAAGGTATTTCTTCGGGAGAGAATAGTTTTACTTCTTCCGATTCGGGGCTTTTCGAAAAAATTCCATCGATTAAATTGGCAAGGAAGAACATATAAACTTGGCTGATATGAGGAATACTGTAAACGGAATGAAGACGAACAATATCGATCTTTGCATTTGCTTCTTCCGAAGTTTCTCTTGCGGCGCCTTCTTCCACAGTTTCTCTGTTCTCTAAAAATCCGGCGGGTAGGGTCCAGTATCCTTTTCTAGGTTCTATCGCACGTTTGCAGAGTAGTATTTTACCTTCCCAAATAGGAATGGTCCCAACGATTACCTTTGGATTTTGATAATGTATGGTGCCACAGTTCTCACAAACGTATCTTGTGAGACTGTCTCCTTCTGGGATTTTTTGGACTACTTCAGAGCCGCAAACGCTGCAAAATTTCATGCTTTAGAAAACCTTCTCCATGCCAGGATCGCTTCTAATAATAACCAAACGGTTAGAAAGATTAAAACTCCTCCGACTGTCGCGAGTAAATAACTAGGAGACTTGGAGAATATAAAATCGTAGAAGTTAATAACCATTGCCCAGAGTGTTGCGCCTAATACGAATATCATCGGTATAAAACTGATCCAGGTCTTTTTCTTAGAATACAATAGATAGATTGTGATTACAAGTAAAGCAAGTCCTGCAAGCAGCTGGTTTGTTGTCCCGAATAGTTTCCAAAGCGCTAATCCCGCGGTGGTTTTTTTACCGTTTTGGTCGATTTGTAAGAATGCAAAAAATCCGATCGCAACACATGCGATAATACTGGAAACATAACGATTCCCTAAAATTTTTCTGATCGTTTCCGAATTGAAACTTTCTGCGATCTCTTCTATATTATATCTTAATAATCTGGTAGCCGAATCTAAGGATGTCAAAGCAAAGCTTACTACAACGAGTGCGATAAAACCTTGGGCAAAACCTTCGTCGAATCCCAACTGAGAGATAAATCTTCCGGTTCCATAGATATAAGCCCCTACAGAAGGTGCTAAACCTTGGATACCGGACCAGGATTTATAAAAAGAAGACCATTCTCCCGCGGATGCAAATCCGATCGTACAGGCAACAACCGATGTAAGACCTAAAAGGGATTCACCTATCATTCCGCCGTATCCGATTACCCTTGCATCTATTTCTCTATCCAATTGTTTTGCAGTGGTTCCGGAGCTTACCAAAGCATGGAAACCGGAAACCGCTCCGCATGCAATCGTGATGAACACGAACGGAATAATATCCATATCCACTTTTTCAGTGCGGATCGCTTCCGCGTTAAAGGAAGAAAATTCGCCGAAGATACTTCCTTTTACGAAACCGAAATAAATTGCGATAATCCCTAAATACAATAAGAAGGAATTGATATAGTCCCTACTTTGGAGAAGTAGCCAAACTGGAGTTACGGAAGCCAGAAAAGCATATGCAAGAAGTATAATTTTCCAAATTGGAACACCCGGGGATTTGTCTATATCATTCAGACCTGTCCATGTGAGAATGGATTCATTCATTCCGAGAACCATTACTATCAAAGTAAGTGTTACGGAAGCGAATGTGAGAGGTCCTAACTTCATTCCTTTTTTATAATGAAGCCATCCTACTAAAACGGCAAACACCATGATCCCTGCAGTAGGAATTACTGCCTCCGGGAAATGACTTCTGAGTTTAATAGGAGAAGAAGGAGTTTCTACCCTAACTTCGGAAGGATGCACATGGTCTTTGATGCTCGGAGCAGTTTGTGTTTGTTCGATTTGTGGAGTAGGGGTGACGGGTGCCTGCTTTAATTTAGGATCCGCAGAGAACATTTCTGCAAGAACGATCACGAACACACCCATTGCCAATGCGACTAAGAAAAAAATGATCGCATGAAATAAACTTCTCGCCCTTGGTCCTAAAAGATCCTGAGCAACTTGCCCGATCGATTTACCTTGGTTACGGACCGAAACTACGATTGCTCCGAAATCATGGACACAACCTATGAAAATTCCTCCAAATACCACCCAAAGCATCGCAGGCAACCAACCCCAGATCACTGCAACTGCAGGTCCTAGGATGGGAGCGAGTCCCGCGATGGAAGCATAATGGTGCCCGAATAAAACCGCGGGCTTTGTGGGAAGATAATCTACACCGTCATTGAACTTATGAGCCGGGGTATCACCCACAGTGTCTTTGAGTTGGAAGATGGATTTTGATAAAAATCCGGAGTAAAACTTATAACCTAAAAAATAAAGAGTGAAACAACCGAAAACCGCGAGAAGGGGTAACATGTGGGAAAAATCTCGTTTTATGCGGCCCGGATCAAATCTTTTTTCTCGGGAAAATAGGTGGACAAACTCGATTCGGGGCAGAAGGGTCTAAGTATAGGTTCTCACTTTGAACGCTCGCAGTTTTGATCAGGTAAAATCTTCCTTAGAGGACGTAATCTTCGAGATACAGTCTTCCAGCAATGATTGTGAGTGGTTTATCTCCTCCGAAAAACTGATCGAAATTTTAGAGATCCGACGAGAGGATTATTTTAAACTCCTATATACTCTCCGAGGAGAAAGGGAATATTCTTCCAAAGGTTCCCAAGGATTTACCCAGGACAACGCGGATCTTCTCATTTTATTACTGGAGAAGGTCCTAAAAATCGAAGGCCTCGCCTACGAATTCGCAAAAGGTGGAGTGTATTTCGATGACACTTATCTGGATGAATTCCGTGCTTATTTGAAGGAGATCGTTCTTTCTAAATTGGAAAGACATGATCTGGATAAGGAACTTCTACTTTTACTCATATCTTCTACCAAAAAATTCGAAGACGCATTCGATTCCTACTTCGACGATCAATTCGATGTGCAAAGATTAGTGGATAACGGGATCACCGAATTTTTGGAAAGAAAAGGTTTTTCGGGAGATTATGGAGCCGATGTATTCTTAAGGAATTATTTCTTTCAAATCTTAAATACTAAGTTATTCCCTATCCGACAAATTACCTCGGAATATAGAGATAGGGCTTATTACGAAATTTTCGGAAGATTCAGAGAAGAAGAAAGAGAAAAGACTAAAAAGAAAAAATCCAATTTCCGCAAAAAATTCTCTTCTAAATCGTTTTACGAGGATGAAGATGCTGAGACAAGAGAGCATCGGGAATTTTTAGGACTCTCCGAAGAATATACAAAAGCTGAATTAAAAAATAAATACAAAGAGATGATCAAAAAATATCATCCTGACGTAAACAAAAACGGTCTGGAGATGACACAAAAGATCATCGCTTCCTATAATTTTTTAGTAATGAAAGATCGTTAGTTAAGGGTTTGTTTTGATTAAAGGCAAAACCTTCCACTGATTATCCGCTTTTACGATATTTCCGGGTATGTCTCTTTCCCAAAAACCGTGGACCTTCTCGTTATAGTTCAAATATAATTTGCCGGAGACAATTTTCCAAGCTTTAGGATCCGTTTCATAAGTTTCTCCGTCTCTCATTGCATAAGCGCAATATCCTCCGTATTGAGGAGCGAAACTTTCCGGAGACTTCTTAAAAGATTCCAGATTTTTTTCGGAAGAAAATCTCCAGTCCGCACCTTTCCAATGAAAACTGAATTTAGGATTTCCTTCTTTCGGTTTGGATTCCTTAAAATAAGCGACCGGATCGTAACCTTGGATTGCGGTTTTTCCATCTTGTTTGAAAACAGGATCCGCTAGTTGTCTTCCGGAGCAGTCCCAGAGAAGTAAAAGTACGATCGGTAAAAAATACGACTTGTTCATGTATCCTTGTTCGGATCGAATCGAAATAGGTTACATCGGAGAATATATGTCTTCCATCGGAGTGGGCTTAAGAAAAGAACATTATCCTTATTTAAGAAAGGGTGAACCTGTCAGAATTTCTTGGTTCGAGGCAATCACCGAAAATTATATGGATACCCAAGGTCGCCCCCTGGAGACGTTGGAGTTTATACGCAAAAATTTTCCGGTCGCGTTACATGGAGTTTCCTTATCAATACTTGGCGGAACTTTTCCCGATAAAAAGTATATACAACGATGGAAGGAACTGATCCAAAGAATAGATCCTTTCCTGGTTTCTGATCATCTTTGCTGGACAGAACAGTCCGGAAATTATCTACACGATCTATTACCTTTTCCTTTTACTGAAGAATTCCTGAAATTTGCGATAGAGAGAGTTATGCAGGTCCAAGAGATCTTGGGTAGAAAGATCCTATTGGAAAATGTTTCGACCTATTTGAGTTTTCCGCAGAGCGAAATGACAGAATGGGAATTTATCTCGGAACTTTCTAAAAAAAGCGGATGTGGGATCTTATTAGATATTAATAATATATATGTGAATTCGATCAACCATGGATTTTCCGCATTCACATATTTGGATTCCATTCCTTGGGAGAATGTAGGGCAGATCCATCTTGCCGGGCATACGGATACAGGAGAATTTTTATTCGATACACATTCTAGACCGGTCGCAAAAGAAGTTTGGGATCTATTTTCTTCTTTTGCGGATAAAATCCGTGGAATTCCAATCTTACTAGAATGGGACGAGGATATTCCAAACTTTTTAGAAATGGAAGAAGAAGCCCTCAAAGCAAAATCAATTTTGGGATCTGTGCCGAAATGAACCCGGAAGAATTCAGAAAATTTTTTTCGAGTACCATTATGGGAAAAGAAGAAGTTCCATTATTGTCGGAGCATATCCTGCCTGGCGGAAAATTGGAACATAGTTCCGCGATCTCTGTTTATCAAAACGCTTATAGCGCCAGATTTACGGAGGCCTTGGGAGAAAAATATGAAACAGTTTGGCGAGTCTTGGGAGATGAGGACTTTTTCGAAACAGCGAAAAACTTTATTAAGGAAAATTCATCATATTCTTATAATCTATCCGATTATGGGGAAAAATTTCCGGACTATTTAAAGATGAATTTTTCGGAACACCCTGTGTTAGCAGAGATTGCAGATTTTGAACTTTATGTTTTTAGAATATTCCATCTTAGCAAAAATGATGGGACTAACCTGCAAAACGGTTTACTTCAAGGAGAAACGGAAGATCTAAAGGTTACCTTTCATTCTTCCGTTTCGTTTTTAGAATATTCTTATCCGATTTATGATCTATGGAAAACTGAAAATCAGAAAGATCTTCCTGATTTTCTAAACGAAAAAAAACAATATTTGGTCTTAGGAAAAAAAGGATCTGACTTATTCGTCTCAGAGATTGAAAAATGGGAATGGTCCTTCGGTAAAAATTTGTACGAAGGAAAAAGTATCTTAAGGTCTTTGGAAATTTGTGGAAATCCTCCGAAAGGTTTGGGATCTATTTCCGAATTCCTTTCGGGGATGACCAGAAACGGTTTGATCGTTCAGGTTAGCTCTTAAATGTTCCTTTTTTGGATTCACATTCTTTTTTAGTAAGAGAGATCCAACCTTCTCCTTTGCAGGAATTTTTTCCGGCGCAGCTATGACCTTTTCCACCGCAGTCCCCGGTACCTTTACAAGAATTGATCCCGTGGCATTCTCCTTTAGGTTCTTCTGTTTTTGCTTCTTTCTTTTCTGCCATCGCTCCTGTTGCGAATAACCCTGTTAGAGCGGCTCCGATGATCATACTTTTAGTTAGATCGTTCATCTTTTGTTTCTCCAGATGGAAGTATCTAAGCCTGATTTTTCTGGCCTGATCTGTTCCTATTTCGATGGGAAGCTGAGAAGGTTACGTGTAAAAAGGAGGGAGGAGAAGAATATGGGAGAAGATTAGAAACATCGGGACCTTCTTTCAAAAGCCCCGATCGGATAATATAGATTATTCTGGAAGTGCTTCGCCTTCGATACGGATAGAAACTTCTTCTCCGATTAGAAGTCCGCCTTTTTCCAAAGGTTTGTTCCAAGCGATATCAAAATCAGCTCTTTTGATTTTAGTTTCTGCTTCGAAACCTAGGTGAGTATTTCCCCATGGGTCTTTTGCAGATCCTGTGAATTTAACTTCTAAAGTAACCGGTTTAGTCACTCCTTTGATAGTTAATTCTCCTTGGATCTTAGAAACTCCGCCTTTTTTAACGGTAGCTTTTTTTGCTTTGAAAGTAAGAGAAGGATGATCGTCTACATTGAAGAAATCTTTTCCTTTCAAGTGTCCGTCTCTTTTCTCGTCGTTAGTGTGAATGGAAGCTGCTTTGATAGTTACGTCTAGATCAGTAAGAGCACCGGTAGCTTCGTCATAAGCGAATTTTCCGCTGAAGTCTTTAAAACTTCCGGATACGTTAGAAATGGTAAGGTGTTTGATCTTGAAGCCAACGCCGGTGTGAGCGTTATCTAATTTAAAATTTCCAGCTTGAAGGCTGCCGAAAGTTAAAAGCACCAGAAGGCTAGGGATCAGATAAAGTTTCGTTTTCACGAGTGATTTTCTCCTTTGAGAATGTTTGGGTTTTAGACTGATCTCCCGGTGTAATTATCGAAATTACAAGTAAAAATACAAAATTTATTTCGAAAAACTTAAATGGCGGGTGTTTGTACCGGCAAGAATTCGTTTCATAAATTAGGGGGTGGGGGATGCTTGCCTTCGATCATGAAAACAACTGGAATTTCAAAAGGATTCTTTCTATTTAGCGCAATTTATTTCGGGATCCTAATTTTACTAAAACCTTGGGAGGCACTTTTTTCAGATCAGTTTTTGAAATACCACCAAGCCTATTCCATGTTTCAATCAGGTTTCAGCACTGAAAATCTGATCTATCCTTCCCTCGATCTAGATCCGACTTATAATTATTTTCTTTGGAAAGCCCCGATGGTTTTCCAGATAGGAGATAGAATGATCGGTCAATATCCGATCTTTCTCACGCTTCTGATCGCACCATTTTTAGTTTTAGGTTGGGTACCGATTGTTTCCGTTTTGATGGGAATATTCAATCTGATCTCCGCTTATATTTTGAGAAGATTCTGGGATCTTTCCTGGTTCTGGCTCGCTTTTACTTTTTTCGGAACGTATATCTTTTTGATGGGACCCGAACTTTCGGAACATCCTCCTCTTCTTCTTTTAGAATTATTAGGACTTACTTTCTTTTATAAGACTGAAGATAAAATTTCCAATAAACTAATCGGAGGGATCGCTCTAGGACTTGGAGTTTGGTTAAGATTAGAAGTTCTGATCTTCTTTGTGATCTTCTGGGCTAGCGGCTGGGTCGCTTTCGGAAAAGATTGGTGGAAAAAATCTTTTTGGTTCTCCGTATCTTTTTCAGTTATTGTACTTCTACTATTCTTATTCCATACATTGGATTACCAACATCCGATCGGTCCTAGATATTTCCAAAATTTTAATACAGGCGAAGACCAAGGAACGGTTCTTTCTAGGGCATTCACAATCCTGATCGGAACGTATACAATGCCGGGACTTTTGATCTATTTACCGATCCTTCTTCCTTTGTTTTATTTCTTTGTTAAAAAAGCCAAAGAAGGAAAGATCCAAGCCTCCTTCTATCATTTAGGGCTCAGTTCTTATGTATTTATCATACTGATTGCATTCCTTGCTCCGAACGATGGGGTTTCAAACTGGGGACCAAGATATGTCGGACTTGCATTGATCCCATTTGTTTTGGTTTTGAAAGAAGTGACCGAGATTTCCGAATGGAAACTGGGAAAATCAGGCAAAAACTTGGCGTTTTCCATTTTAGTGATTTATTCTTTCGGAATGACATTGGCCGGTTTTGTGAATTACCAACGAAGTTCAAAAGAGATCAGATCAATTCGTTCTATTTACAAGGATTCCCAAGCTTCCAGTTTATTGTTTTTAGACGATGTTCTTTGCGGATCTATCGGACCTTCTTATTTTCAAAAAAGAGTATTATGTATTCATAATGAAACTTCCGCACAAGGAATGGACGCGATAGTATCTTTTCTTTCCAAGAAACATCCTGGAGAGAAAGTAGGATTTATTTCTTATTCTGATGCTGTGGTGGAATACGCTGCGAAACTTCCAGAGTCGAATAATATTCTAATGCATAAATATAGAATGAAAGTATTGGCAGAAGCGGAGATCCGTCCTGTTTGGCTGGAATTATTCGGTCATGCTTGGAAAGAGAATGAAGTGAAAACGAAAGGTCTTTGGGAATATCGAGAATACGAAATTCCCAAAGAGGGAACTGGGATATTAAGAAAATAGATTGTATCTTAGGATACAGTAGATGGCTCTAAATCCGTCTTTCCAACCTATCTTTTTACCTTCTGCGTAAGTACGTCCGTAATAGGAGATCCCTACTTCGTAAATACGAATGTCCGGGATCTTTGCGATCTTAGCGGTAATCTCAGGCTCGAACCCGAAACGATTCTCTTTAATATCGATCCCTTGGATCACTTCTCTACGGAACGCTTTATAACAAGTTTCCATATCGGTCAGATTAATGTTCGTGAACATATTGGAAAGGGTGGTCAAGAATAGATTTCCGAGTCTATGCCAGTAGTATACGACTCTATGGGCTCTTCCCCCCATAAATCTGCTTCCGAAAACAACGTCAGCTTTGCCTTTGTAGATCGGATCGATCACATCCGGAATTTCAAACGGATCATATTCCAAGTCCGCGTCTTGAACGATGACTATATCGCCTTTGGCAGCTTTAAATCCTGTGCGGAGTGCAGCGCCTTTTCCCTGGTTTTTCTCGTGGAAAACGAGTTGGTCCACCAACTTCTTAAAAGGAGCGGTTTTTAGGAGTTCCCTCGTTCCGTCCGTGGAAAAATCGTCCACAAGGATGATCTCTTTATCCTTATATGGGACCTTCTTTACGGTTTCTAAAATGTTTTTGATGGTCTGTTTTTCGTTATAACAGGGAATTACGATGGAAAGTTTCATTTAGCGTCCAGACCGACTAAGTCACTCATCCGGAAATCCCGGATGATATTTTCGGCTTTAACGATTATTTTTTCCAATGCGATACCGAAAAGTAAATTCTTATACGCTTCCGAAGCTTTCGGATAGTCTCTATCGCTGACTTGTACGGTCATTCTGTCGCTGACCCTGTTTTTCTCCACACATTCCAGTGCTGTCTTTCTGAGTCCTGCGAGTGCAATACATACTTCTTTTAGAATGTTCTGGGAATCCCTTTCCATTGTGGATTGGTTCCCATTTGCATCTAATAATGCCTTAATATGTTCTGAGATACGAAGAGAAGGCATCCCTCTTTTAGTGACACCGACCCTTTCGATCATGGAGATACTATCTTGGAAGGAAGAATATTCAGGAGTTCCTCTGAATATATGGATTAGAACAGGAAGGTCGGTCTCCGCAAACGTGGTCATAGCACCGTAAAAATATCTCATTTCCGGTCTGGCTAACGGATGGAAATCCACCCTTTGGTATTTGGAAAGTTTTTCCTCTTGTTCGTCCAGGATACGATTGATCGTTTCTCCCTTAGAGGCGTTCCTTCTTTCCGTAAGTTCTTTATGTTTGGTTTTGATCTTTTCCAGAAAGTCAACTTCGTCTTTCAGGAAATTGTCCAGGTTTCCCCTATGTTTTAGGGTTTGGATATAACGATCCTCGAAACCTTTGGCGTCGAAAATTTTAGGACTTTGTTTGGCCCCTTCCCGGTATTCGGTTCGGAGCTTTTCTACGATTGTTTTTATCTCTTGATCGCTAAGTGCCATGCAAAAGGTTTCTATCCTTCGCTATCGGCCCATTTTTGCAAGGAGATAAGTAGTCCACCTATATCTTCCGAACAATATAATAAGGCGCTTCTGGCATCCTTATACATCTGTTGTTGGTTATAAGCTACTTGTTTTAGGTGGTTTTCGTTTTTAGTATTTAGGACGTTTAAAGCATTTAGGACCATTTTTTTGAGTTTTCTGGTCAGATCTAAGAGAAGTTCCTGCATTTCCCAACGGATCACTAGTTTTAATTTTTCCTGATCGGAAGTTTTGGACTGCAATGCTTGTTTACGATGGGACTCGTACTTAGCTATATAATAGGTAATGGATCTAGGGTAAGAAGTTAGCTCTTTATGATAATTTAATATCTTGTCCAACTTCTGGAAGAACTCTATATCGAATTCTCTTGCTAGATTTCCTACTATGTTTTTGTTCTCGGAAGGATCTCCGGTCGCTTCGAAAATTTTAGAATTTCGAATATTATTGAGTACGGATTCGATCCTATCTTTGATCCTTTGGAATTGTTGCACGCTATCTTCGATATATTTCGTTTCTCTGTTGGAACCTGCTTCTATATTTTCAATAAAAACCGGAATATCTTCTTTTGCGGCGTTAGAAGAAAGTCCAGCATCCGAGATATTCAGATCTACTTTCGAAAGATCGAATATATCATTTTGGACCGAGTTCATTCTTGCGGATAGATCAGGACCTTCAGAAGGGGAAATATCCAATTCTTTTTGAGAATTAGGAGTATAAGCCGGCTTTTCCGAATTTGCAGAGCTTGGCTTAGTATGTTTCGTTTTTTCTGCCAGGTTCTCTACCCAGTCGGCACTAGGATGTTTTGTACTTTTAAGAAGATTAGATAATTTCTGTAGATCTAAGGGATTGGATGTCGCCTTAGGATTGACTCTACCTAATTTAGGTTTATTCGCTTCTGCTTCGGAAGCTTTTTGAAGGGTGATCCGAATGATCTCCGCCTTTCTACTTTCTTTATTAAAACGAACAGCGTAACGGTTCCCGTTTCTGTCCAAATACTTGGTTCCCAATTGAGCCAAAGAAAGTTTATTAGGATCGATCTCGTCTATCGAGTTCACGATGATATAGTCTTGTGCTTGTCTTGATATCATGCGAGGCGTCCCTGGATCTTCCAATAGGACGGATAATTAATTTCCAATCTACTGAATTAAAAAAATAAGATAAAAATAAGTGCAAGCAAAGCAAAAAATTCTTCCGGACCTTAGTTTAGTAAATTTATTTCAGATATACCTCGTTTAAGGTAGTGTTGGGTTTTGTATAGCTGTTGGAACTTCGACAAGGCGATTACAAAACTAATTACTCAAGGGCAAATAACGCAATCGTCAAATTCGAAATGATTTCTTGTATATAGCGTTGGGTTGGGCGTATCCGCCGAGACTTGGGCGGATCTTTACGCGACAACGATCGTAGCGAAAATCCGGCGTAGCGGATTGAAGCGGAGAGCGTGATCGCTCGCACAGCGAGCGAGTCGCCCACCCATTCGAACAAAAGACGTAAAAGCTCGTTGACAGGCTGCCTGGGTACGAAAATCTGGGCTCAATCCCTTAATAGGAAGTAGAGATCCTTGGCGAATATTAAATCTTCAGAAAAAGATATCCGTAGAACGAAACGCAGAAATGCGGCAAATTCTCAAAACAGGAATCGCCTTAGGACCCAAGCTAAAAAGATCCTAAAAGCGCTCCAAGACGGAGAGAAAGACTCCTTAAAATCTTTGTTCGGACAATATTCTTCTCTTCTGGACAAAGCTGCGAAAACCAACCTGATCCACTCTAAAAATGCAGACCGCAAAAAGAGTCGGATGGCATTGCGTATCAATCAGGCTGCAACCGCATAATAACCGTTTTCATAACGGGCGATTAGCTCAGCTGGGAGAGCGCCTCCCTTACAAGGAGGATGTCGGCAGTTCGATCCTGTCATCGCCCATGTTCTCATCCCAATTTAAAAAACATTCCTCGGAATCATGGCTCTAAATCCTCAAAAACCGGTCTTCCAACACCCGGATTTGATGGTTTCAGTGTCCGGAATCCGGGGAATCATTCCTACCGGATTAAGTCCCGACGTAATTTTTCATTCACTCATGGCCTTTGGGTCCAGACTCAAGGGTAATACCGTAGTCATCGGAAGAGATTCTCGTCCGAGCGGCGCATATATAGAAAATATCGCGATCGGTATCATGCTCGCAATGGGCAAAAAAGTCATCCGTTTGGGGATTGTTCCAACTCCTACTGTTAAGGCTGTGGTGGCTCAATCCGGAGCTGCCGGTGGGATTATGATCTCCGCTTCTCATAATCCGGTCATTTGGAATGCATTTAAGTTCATTGGCCCGGGTGGATTTTTTACCAATGCTCAAGACTTAGAAGGTCTTTTGGATCTGGTTCGAAAGGAAGATTATAAACCTTTCCAATTTAAGCCGAACACGGATGTGGAAGATGGAACCGACAGGATCCAAGCACATATCGACTCGGTTTTGGCCAGAGTGAATGTATCTGCGATCAAACGTAAAAAGTTCACTGTATTTTTAGATGCTGTCAATGGTGGTGGAAGTTTCGTTTTACCTGAATTGTTAAGTCGCTTGGGCTGTAAGGTCATTCTACAACATTGTACTCCTGATGGAACATTTCCTCGTCCACCGGAGCCTACTCCTGATGCGCTCAAACAATCTTCTCGTCTGATCAAAAAATCCAAGGCGGATATCGGTTTTGCATTGGACCCAGACGCTGACAGACTCGTGGTTTTATCTCCTAAAAAAGGAGCTATCTCAGAAGAATTAACTCTTCCTCTTAGTTTTATGTCGTACCTTGCTTCTAATTCGATTCCTAAGAAGGCATCCATCACTGTGAACCTCTCCACAAGTTTCGTGAACGATTGGGTTGCAGACTCTGTTGGAATTCCGACTTATCGATCTAAGGTGGGAGAAGCAAACGTTGTGGCAGAAATGATACACCGTAAGTCTGTTTTTGGCGGAGAAGGAAACGGAGGAGTCATCGATCCGGCGATCCCTTCTTTCGGAAGAGACTCTCTTTCCGGGGTGGCCCATATACTGAATCTGCTTGCCCTAAAGGGGGAAGATGCTGAAACTGTGATAGGTAGTCTTCCTGCGGTCCATATGCGCAAGATCGCCTACAAGATCGCGGGTCAGAAGACGGAGCAGATTTATTCTAAGTTTCGCAGCGCCTTCTCCGAATATAAAGAAGATTCGAGAGACGGTTTACGTTTAGCGAACCAGGACTCTTGGATACATATTCGACCTTCGAATACCGAGCCGATCCTCCGGTTGATTGGAGAGGCCAGAACCAAAAAGGATCTGGAATCCCTTTTAAATAAAGCCGGAAAGATCATGGAGAATTCATAATATATGTGTGGAATCGTAGGATACGCTGGCGATAAAAACGTAGAATCCGTACTCATAGTAGGGCTCATCGGTCTGGAGTATCGTGGATACGATTCGGCCGGGATCGCGGTCCTGGACAGAGGAGAGATCCAAGTCCGTAAACAAAAAGGCAAAATTAAGGATCTGGAAAATTACCTAAAGGAGCATCCGATCCGAGGTAATGTCGGCATAGGCCATACTCGTTGGGCAACTCATGGTGAACCAAACCAAATTAATGCTCACCCTCATACTGATTCCAAATCTACCGTAGCGGTAGTTCATAACGGAATTATAGAAAATTATTCTCAACTCAGACAAGAACTTAAACAAAAAGGTTTCGTATTCCATAGTATGACGGATACGGAAGTTCTCCCTAATCTTTTGGCGGAGAGCAGAAAAAGAGGCTTATCCAATAAAGAAGCTTTTTTAGATTTATTTAATAGAGTTCATGGAAAATGGGCGATCGCAGTCGTATTCGATAACGAGCCGGACAGAGTTTATTTCGCCCAAGACGGAGCACCTTTACTTTTAGGAAGAGGAAAAGAAGAATATTACCTCGCTTCCGATATTTCTCCTCTCACAAGAAATTGTAGAGAAGTGTATTATATTAACTCCAAGGAATGGGGATACTTTACAAAAACTGAATGTAAGATCTTCGGATTTGATGGTGCTGAAAAAGAATTCGAATTCAAAACTCAGGATATCAAATTTGAGGATGTAGACAAAGGTGGTTATCCTCATTATATGATCAAGGAGATCCACGAACAACCTGGGATCTTCCGTAGGATCATCCAATCTCGTATTAGTGAAGCCGGGGAAATAGAATTTCCGGAAAGCACCATTTCTAGAGAGATGATGTCCAAGGTAAACCGTATCATTATCCAAGCGGCAGGAACTAGCTATTACGCAGGGATGCTCGGAAAACATTATCTGGAAAATTTCGCAAAGATCCAAACGGATACGGAAACTTCTTCAGAGTTCCGTTATAGAAACCCTGTGGTAGAAGGTGACACTCTTATCGTAGGAATTTCCCAGTCCGGAGAAACTGCGGATACTCTTGCTTCTCTATTGGAAGCAAAAGCGAAGTTTATCAAAGTTCTTTCTTTGGTAAATAATGTGAACTCCACAATTGCAAGAGAATCGGATTCATTCATCAGAACGGATGCCGGTCCTGAGATCGGGGTCGCGAGTACAAAGGCATTTACTGCACAGGTAATCAACCTTCTTCTTTTTTCCTTATATGTAGCTCGTTTGAAATGGATCGTATCCGACGAGGAGCTCAGAACTTTATTGGAAGAGATCCGACTTCTGCCAGGCAAGATGGAAAGGATTTTGGCTCAGGCCCATATCCTGGAAACCTGGGCGGCGGATTTTACCAAGACTAAAGATTTTGTATTCTTAGGTAGGACGTACAACCATCCTGTTGCGTTGGAAGGAGCTCTGAAATTAAAAGAGGTTTCTTATATCCACGCTTCCGGTTATGCGGGTGGGGAATTCAAACATGGACCGATCGCGCTGATTACAAACGAAGTGCCGGTCGTATGTATCGCGACCAAATCCGAAATTTATAGCAAAATGCTTTCCAATATCCAGGAAATCAAGGCCAGAAACGGGATTATGATCTCCATCGTAACCGAAGGGGATAAAGAGGCAAAAGAGCTTTCCGACTACTGTTTTGAAGTTCCGGACTGTCCGGAAATTTTGAGTCCGATCCTGAATGTTCTTCCTCTCCAACTTCTGGCCTATTATTCTGCCGTGGCTAGGGGTTGTCCTCCGGACCAACCTAGAAACCTAGCAAAGTCCGTCACAGTGGAGTAGTGTAGTGGGCAGAATTCAGAGAATTTGGATCGATGAGAGGGAAACTCCTCCCGGTTTGGGAGCCTTAACCAGGATTCGATCTTTCTCCGAGATTCGAGACGGGGTTTTAACTCCACTCCAACGTTTAAAAGAGCAGTATCCTGATTCAAAGATACTCTACTCAAACTCCAATTCGGCATTCGAGAAAACATTCTTCGAAAGAAATCCAAAGATCTCCGAATACGACGGCAAGGATGTAGACCTAATCATCCGTCCCGAGGAATTCCTACCTTGGAAATCTTTGGAGTCTGTGGGCAAAAACATAGACCAGGACTTGGAAAATCATAAGGACCTGCGTAAATGGGCCCGCAAGCTCAAGGTAAAGTCCGGAGACTTCCAAGTAGTCGGAAAATCCAAACACGTTCATATCCATCCTTCCGCCAAAATTTATCCAGGTGTGGTTATAGATGTAACCTCAGGACCTGTGATCATAGACAAGGATGCAAAAGTAACTTCTTTTAGCTTTTTAGAAGGTCCCTTATACATAGGCCAAGGCACTCATGTGGACAATGCTCGAATCACCGGAAACACTTCCATAGGGAATGTGTGCAGGATAGGTGGAGAAGTCGGGGACAGTATTATATTAGATTTTACGAATAAACACCACGAAGGGTTCTTAGGACATTCAGTGGTGGGAAGCTGGGTTAACCTAGGCGCATTATCCACCACCTCCGATCTAAAGAATAACTACGGTGTGGTCAAGATCAGAGAAGAACATACCGAGATCACAACAGGCTCCATCAAATTCGGTTCTATCATCGGAGATTTTTCCAAGATAGGGATTGGAGTGATGTTGAATACCGGAACAGTGATAGATTTCGGATGTAATGTGGTTTCTTCTAGGGCAAGTGGATATCTTCCTCCGTTTATTTGGGCGGACGGACAACCTTATATCTTAGATCTATTTCTTCGTGATTCACGCAAGATCATGGCAAGAAGGAACAGAGAACTTTCTCATTCCGAATCAGAACTTATTAGAATTTTATACGAAACCAAGGTCCGGAAATAAAAGAGGACCGGAGGGCTCCATGGAAGTTTTGGAATCGCGTATTAGTACGTCTTCCCCTGAATATAAAGAGAATTTCAAAGACCTTTCAGAGAAGGTCACGGATTTACGTAAACTTCTCCAAAAAGCCGGACAAGGCGGAGGAGAAAAATCCATCCAGAAACATAAAAGCCGTGGCAAGCTCACCGCAAGAGAAAGGGTACAAGGGCTGATAGATCCAAATACTCCTTTCTTGGAATTCTCAGCATTGGCCGGGGAGAAGGTTTATACGGACGATGTTCCTTCTGCAGGTATCGTAACTGGGATCGGTAAAATTTCAGGAACTCCTTGTGTGATCGTTGCAAACGATGCCACTGTAAAAGGTGGGACCTATTATCCACTTACTGTCAAAAAACATATCCGCGCACAAGAGATTGCATTAGAGAATCGTCTTCCTTGTGTTTATCTGGTGGATTCAGGCGGAGCATTCCTTCCGATGCAGGATGATGTGTTTCCTGATAAATGGCATTTCGGTAGGATCTTTTATAACCAAGCAAATCTTTCTAGAATGGGGATCCCTCAGATTTCCGTAGTAATGGGAAGTTGTACTGCGGGTGGTGCATACATTCCTGCAATGTCAGACGAATCTGTAATCGTAAAAGGAAACGGTACCATCTTTTTAGGCGGGCCTCCTCTTGTAAAAGCAGCCACTGGAGAGATTGTTACTCCGGAAGAATTGGGCGGCGCTGATGTCCATTGTAGGATCTCAGGAGTTACCGATCATTATGCGGAGAATGATCCGCACGCCCTTGAGATCGCTAGACATATCGTTTCTAGTCTAGGAGCAAGAGCTAAAAAATTAGAAGAGCAAATATCTTACGAAGAACCTCTTTATCCTCCTGAGGAAATTTACGGGATTATCCAAAAAGATATCCGTAAACCTTATGATGTGAGAGAAGTTATCGCAAGAGTTGTAGACGGTTCCAGATTCCAAGAATTCAAAAAATATTATGGAACTACTATAGTCACAGGATTTGCGAATATTTACGGAAAAACCGTTGGCATCATTGCAAACAACGGAGTTTTGTTTTCTGAAAGTTCTTTGAAAGCAGCTCATTTCATCCAGCTTTGTAACCAGAGAGAGATTCCTTTACTCTTCTTACAAAACATCACCGGTTTTATGGTTGGGAAGAAGTATGAGAACTCAGGTATCGCAAAAGACGGTGCCAAAATGGTAAACGCAGTCTCCACTTCTGTAGTTCCAAAATACACCGTGGTGATCGGCGGTTCATACGGAGCAGGAAATTATGGAATGTGCGGCCGTGCATTCGGACCTAGATTCCTTTGGATGTGGCCAAACGCTAGGATTTCAGTGATGGGTGGAGAACAAGCTGCAAATGTTCTACTCACAGTGAAGCAGGAACAATTGGAGAAGGAAGGAAAATCACTCTCCGACGCGGAACAGGCAGAGTTCAAGAGACCTATATTAGAAGATTATGATAATCGATCTTCTTGTATCTATTCTACTGCAAGACTTTGGGACGATGGCGTCCTAGATCCTGCACGTACAAGAGAAGCTTTAGGTTTGGCATTATATTCCGACCTTTCTCCTAAAGGTATAGAACCTTCTTATGCGATCTTCCGGATGTAATTTTCCTCCGGAAGAATGATACCTAAGTATAGTTTTCACTTCTAAAATTTTATTTTTCCAGCAGACTCCAAAAATCTGCCTAATAAGTACGCAAACTGCTAGGCTGGGTCTGGCAATATTCGCCTAGAACTATGGAAAAATCTGCCTCAGATAAAAATTTGGACAGTTTTTCCGAATGAAACCCTCGTTTCAGGCCACTGAGGCTCTCATTCAGTTTTTTTAATCTTTTTTTGAACTAATTTTTATCTCAGGTACTCTTCTTGCATTATTTGGATTAAACATATTTTCGAGATGAGATTTGAGAAAATGAAAATTGCCCAAAAACTTATCGCGCTCTTGATCTTAATCGCTCCAGTACTGATCTGGGGTCAAGACGCTACACCAGCACCAGAAGCCGCACCAGCTGCCCCTACTTTGGATAAAGGGGATACCGCATGGATGATCGTGGCTTCCACTTTCGTGTTCTTTATGATCCCAGGACTCGCGCTGTTCTACGGCGGTATCGTAAGATCTAAGAACGTTCTTTCAACAATGATGCACAGCTTTGTTGCGATTCTTGTCCTTACAATCCAGTGGACATTATTCGGATACAGCTTAGCGTTTTCCGGCGATAGTCCATTTTTCGGCGATTTTCAACTCTTCTTGTTGAATGGAATTACCGACGAAACTTTGGAAGGAACGATCCCGAAATACATTCACTTCCTTTTCCAAGGAATGTTTGCGCTTATCACTCCGGCTCTAATCTCCGGTGCGATCGCAGAAAGAGTGAAACTTTCCGGTTATATCGTATTCATTCTGGCATGGGCTACTTTGGTTTACGATCCTGTCGCACACTGGGTATGGTCTGCTAACGGTTGGCTTTTCAAAAAGACTGCTCTGGATTTCGCAGGTGGAACAGTGGTTCACTTGATCTCCGGTATCGCAGGTTTGGCTGCAGCAATCGTACTAGGAAAACGTAAAGGAGAAGGTCCTGCACTTATCGCTCCGAACAACTTGACTTACACCCTAATCGGTGCAGGATTCCTATGGTTCGGATGGTTCGGATTTAACGCAGGTTCCGGTCTTGCTACTAATGGTCAGGCTGCAAGAGCTTTCGTTGTAACTTTAATCGCTCCTGCAACTGCAGGTGCTGTTTGGTTATTGATCGAATATCTTCATACTAAAAAAGCTACTGCTCTTGGAGCAGCTTCCGGGATCGTTGCAGGTCTGGTTGTGATCACTCCTGCTGCAGGTTTTGTGGACGCTACCGGTGCATTGATCATGGGAGTAATTGTATCTCCTATTTGTTACGGAGCAATCCTTCTAAAAGGTAAACTTGGTTACGATGACTCTTTAGACGCTTTCGGAATTCACGGCGTTGGTGGAGCTCTCGGAGCGATCCTTACAGGTGTATTCGCACTTGCGAATTATATTCCTGAGGGAGTTACTCGCGGAGACCAGATTATCGTTCAGATTATCAGCGTTGTAGCTACCGGTGCTTACTCTATCGTAGTATCCTTGATCTTAGTGTTTATCATCGAGAAAACAATCGGATTCAGGATTTCCGAAGAGAAAGAGATTGCTGGACTCGATTCCGAGATTCACGGAGAAAAAGGTTATATTATATAACCTTTTGAATTTATACATTAAGTAAAGGAGAGCATATGAAATTAATCGTAGCAATTATCCAGCCCCATAAACTGGAAGAGGTTAAAGCGGAGCTTACTAAGAATGAAATTTATAGACTTACCGTAAGCGACGTGCAAGGCTACGGGCAGCAAAAAGGTAAAACTGAAGTATTCCGTGGACATGAATACCAAGTAAACCTTCTGAGAAAAGTAAGATTGGAGATCGCGGTAAACGACGAGTTCGTAAAACCTACCGTTGATGCGATCTTGAAAGCTGCCAAAACCGGTGACGGAAAGATCGGAGACGGAAAAATTTTAATTCTTCCTCTCGAAGACGTAATCCGTATTCGCACCGGAGAAAGAGGAAGCTCAGCGATTTAATTCTTCCCCAATACGAGTCGAAACTAGCTTCGGGGTCGGTGATTTACCGGCCCCATTTTTATGTACGAGTCCAATATCGTCTGTTTTTTGTTAGACGCTTCGATCCTAAAAGTGTATATCTAATCCGAGTGTCTTATGATTAGATTTCTAAAATACTTCACTGTAACATTTTACATGACATTCTTGTTGGGATGTTTTTCTAATTACCAATCCGCATATGTAAATAGCGGTGCAGGACTTAGGATACGTTCCGCTCCAAAACTTTCTTCTGAAAAGATGGGAACAGTACCATTCAAAGGAGAAGTAAAGATCCTGGAGAAGGATCAAAAATTAACTCATATAGACGGATTCGAAAATTATTGGTACAAGATCAAAAGTGAAGAAGGAGAGGGATGGGTTTTCGGCGGGTATTTAAGTTTTAAACATCCGGATTTTTTACCACCGGGTTCTAATTCATATACCGGGTTAGTTTATAATCATCCTATTCAGTCTATAAAACTAATTCGAATGCATATTATAAACGAGAGTTTGTTCTTAAATTTATACCAATCAGATTCAAAACATATTTTTGCGTTTTTAGAAAGAAAAAATAAGATTTCGGAAAATTTAACTGAGTGGAGAGTTCTGCATGCAATTACGATGGATACACTTCAAAAAGACGAAGAGTTATTGAATCGTGTTAGCACCGAATGTTTTACTCCTGGGCTGGATGGAAAAGAGGTCATACTTGCGATCTTAAAAATACAAATGCGCAAGACTGGAGTGACGATTGGAAATCATTATGAAATGGTACTCGATAAGCTGAAAATCCGTAAAGCATGGACTTTAAGTGAGGATAAGTTGTTTTTACAGCCTGTTGTGAAAACGAAAGGGATAGAATGTACGATTTTCGATCCCGGGAATCAGTTTAAGGCGATTTCGGAATGAAGGTTCCAGCTCTCTAAAAATAATCCTATAATATCAGCCGAACAAAACTATCTCTACCGGAAAGATCCTTTTTCAGATCCGCTCCGGAATATCCGAGAGAAAGCGCGGTTTCTTTTAGCCAACTAGAGTATCTAGGATGAGTTTCTAAATATAATCTGCCTTCCGGTTTTAGTTTTGTCTTTGCTTCTGTTAGTATCTTAGTATGAAATCCTTGGAAATCAGCGACGAATAATGCAAGATGGGGTTCATAATCTACAACATCCGGCATGATAGTAGGTTTATCCGCTTCTGGAATATAAGGTGGATTAGAAACGATCAGATCGAATTTGGTTTCGTCCGGAATAGGGGAGAGTAGATCTCCATGATAAAGTTCGAAACTTCTCTCTGTATTTAAGATTTCTTGAATATTCTTTTTGTTAATTTCTAACGCGGATTCGGAAGCATCTGTGAAGGACACTTTCCATTCTTTTCTTGCCTTGGCTAGGCTGATCCCTATACAACCGCTTCCCGAGCAAAGGTCTATTACTTCTAAAGCGTTTTCTTTGTTTGGATATTCTTCTAAAACCCAGGCGACTAATTCTTCTGTTTCCGGTCTTGGGATAAGGACAGACTCGTTTACATGGAATTCCGAATCGAAGAATGCCTTCTTCCCAATGATATAAGCGGTTGGTTTGAATTTGGATCTTTGGACGATCCTTTCTCTGTATTCGTCTTTTTCAGGGCCGGAAATTGGTCTTTCGAAATCTATATAGAGTTTTACTCTTTGGATCTTGAGTAGATCTGCGAGTAATATCTCGGCATCCAATCTTGCGGAAGGTATGTTTTTCTTTTTTAGAAATTCTTCCGATTTCTTGAGTAGGTTCAGAACGTTGTCTTGGGAATCTGCCATGGTTTGATGGTGGCCCCGAGAGGATTCGAACCTCCGACCAAAAGTTTAGGAAACTTCTGCTCTGTCCACCTGAGCTACGGGACCTTTATCTTTAGAACGCCGGTATTCTGTTAAGAAGGTTTGCGCTTCTGGGAGACTATTCTCTGGAAGTCGTTAATATTGTGAATTACGATTTTGTCGGAGTATATCTCGATTTTACCGCTTTTAGCGAATTGGTTCACGACCTTCTGGACTTCGCCCACAGGTTGGGCACACCAATCTGCCACGTCTTCTACGGTAACGTTGAGTACGACTTCTTTGAACTCGGTATGTGTATGCATCTTTTCATACAACATCAAGAATACGTCGGCTACTTTTCCGATGATATCATCCAATAATAGAATGAGTAATCTTCGTTTTGCGTCGTAAATTCTGACGGAGAAGATTGTGAGGATCTTAAGTGCGAGTGTGGGATTTTTGGTCATCAATAGTTCAAAGTTTGCTCTATTGAAGTTCAGAACTTTCACTTCCGAGATTGCGATTGCGGTCGCACTTCTGGGTTGTTCTTCTAAGATAGCCATCTCTCCGAAGATATCTCCTTGTTCTAAGATATCTAAGGTTTTGATGGAATTCCCAACAGTTTTAGTGATCTTTACCTTTCCGGCTTGGATCAAAAAGAAATCGTTTCCTGGTTCGTTTTCACAGAATATGATCTGGTTCGGTTCGAAAGTTTTTCCGAACTTTGAGAACATCGACTCGAGCATTAAATCCATTTAGGCGCTGAGCTCCTTGGCTTTTTGGCGAGCCTTCTGGGAGAGACTGTCTCTTTCCGGAGGAAGTAATGCGACCTTGCCGAATAACATTCCTGCCCTTTGACGATCTCCTTGTTGTTCCGCGATCTCTGCCAAATGAAATAAAGACTCTTTTACCGATTCTCCGGATGGATGTTTTTTGATATAAGCGGAGAAGGTATTACTTGCCGTATCCAAATTGTTCAGCTTTAAGAAACAAACTCCCATTTGGAAAAGTGCATTGTCGACGAGCTTCTTCTCGCTATCGTATTTGAAATCAGTGCGGACCATCAGGTCTTTGAAAATACCGGCCGCTTCTTCGAATTTTCCTACATTCAAGAACGTATGAGCGCGATTATAAAGAGAAGTAATCGTATTGTCTGTGCCGGCACCCAGATTCGTTTTTTCTGCAGCAGGTTTCATGATATTCTGCAGATTTTCCTGAGACATAGGCGCTCTGGTAGAAGCAGCATCATAAACTAGCGGTGGCATATTGATCGGGTAAGGAGTTCCTTTTCTTGCTAGATCTTGTAGTTCGGTGGCTCTTCCCGCATAAGGTCCGCTAGGATAATGTTCTAGGTATTTTCCGAATCCGTAAGCCGCGTGTTCGAAGTTATTGTTCTTATAAAATACTTCGGCGACGTTCATGAGCTCGAATGCAGGGTTTCTAGCTTCTGCCTGGCCCAAGATCTCTCTTAATTTTTTGTGAACCAGTCGCAATTGGCTGGAGAATACCTTCATCATCTTTAAGATCAGATGAGTTTTTTCTGCCACGAATGTTTCAAAGTCTGAAAGTTTGAAAACTAAGACAGTTGCTCCGCCTACAACCTGAGCGGTTTCTTCCCTAGGGTATTTTCCGAGTGCGGATTTGACTCCGAAAAATTCTCCCAGTCGTACATCTTCTTTTACTTCGTAACCGGAATCGATCGCGGTGTACGTGAGAACGACTCGACCTTGTCTGAGGACATAGATATCCTCCGATCGATCTTTCTCGAAGTAAATAATAGAACCGCCTTTATAAGTTCGGATTATGGGCCCAGCCAAGACCGTTACCTTCTTCTCTAAATCTTACCCGACAGGAAAAAATGCCAAATCCTTTTTGTAACCAAGGGCCCGGGTGACCGATTCTAGCAACCCTAGGGGGTCTCCTGCAAGGTATTTATCGGTTCCGGCGATCTTAATTTCGCGCCCTGTCACACCAGTTTCGTCAAAAAAATCTTTCAAAGAAAGGTCGCCGTAGGAAGGTTTCCCGTCCTTCACCACCAGACGTACGGACTTAAGATCCGCAGTACAAAGTGTTTGGTATGCGTCTTCTTTTTCGGAAGAAAGAACTAAAAGATCCGCTTTTTTTCCGATTTCCAATTTGCCCAGATCGTTCTCTACCCGAAGAGCCTTTGCGGGATTTTCAGTGACCATCTTAAAAACAATTTTAGGATCCAATTCTTTTCCATATTCTTTGGTAAAAAATTCCCGTGCGGATTTGATCTCTTGGAAAATATTTATAGACCCGGACATAGGAGAATCCGTGCCTAAACTAACGTTGATCCCCGCTTCCAGGATTTCCCGGATAGGTGCGGTTTTGCCGAACATAAATAGATTGGATTCAGGGCACCAGACCAAGTTTGCCTTTGTTTTGGAAACCGTCTTGATGTCTTCCGAATCGAAAGCGATCCCATGAACGAGTACTGTGTTTTCTCCTAAACAGCCGAGAGAGTTCAATTCTTTCAGTGCGTTTTTGGATTCTTCGTCGAATCCTTCGGAGATATGGGTTACGAAAGGAAGATTTCCTTCTTTTGCTCTAGCGTATTCTATCTGAGGACCGTCTCCCCAGCCAAGAGAATAAGAACAGATACTATGAGAAAGAGTAAAACGTTCCAGGATACGAACCGGAGATTTATCTAAAAAAGGTTTTTGGACGAAGTGGGGAATATGATCCAAAACGGAAGTCACACCGCTGATCAGATTTTTATAAGAACCTAATAGATAGAGTTGTTCAGGCTCGAGCTGTTGTCTTTCCGCATATACAACGGAAGATTTGAGATCATTATCCCAAGGAAGCCAATTTAAATAAGGACGGTTTGTTCCAACCTTAGGGAGATAAGTGCCAAGTAGATGATCATGAGCATTGATCAGTCCGGGATAAACGAAATTTCCCCTTAGATTGATACGGATAGGCAGAACATCTTTGGGGATCCCTGAGGAGATAGAGGAGATCCTTCCGTCCTTGATACGGATGGTTGCATTCTCCAGTACTCCTTGAGGAGTGACGGCCTTAGAATTTACGATTTCCCATTCCATTTAAGTGCAAAAACCTAATATACTTAATAGCCGCGATCAGTATTTCAAAAGTGGGATCGGATCCACAGCTTTGGTGCCCTGGTTGATCTGGAAATAAAGTCCTTTACCTTCTTCCAATTCGCCTAAGGAATCTCCCGCTTTTACCGTTTCGCCTTCTTTGACGGAAACGGATCTGAGATTTGCATAAACGCTGGAGTATCCACCTTTATGCTCTAAAATAATATATTTCCGATAACCGTCCATTTGGTCCAGTACAACTACTTTGCCGGACCGGATCGGATGTACATCCTTATGTCTGCTTGCCTTGAACAAAACTCCCTTGTTCGGATAATAAGAAAGGTTAGAATACGGAAGTGAAACAGGAGGAAGTACTTTTAAAGGAGAATGGAATTTAGGACTTCCGGAAGAAGGTAATTCTTCAGGCAGATTTTTTTCGATCTTAGAAGAATAGGATAGGTTTTGAGGGATTTTCAGTTTTTCTCCCACCTTCAAACCTTCGTTTTCTTTTTTGCCATTCCATTCTAGAAGCATTCTCCAATCCAATTTGTATTTTTGGGAGATAGAAAATGCAGTCTCCTTCGGTTGGACTGTGTGGATCTTTAATTGAGTTCCTGCGGAATTAATTGGAGAAGTAAAAGAAATGAAAATCATTCCGAAACATATCAGACGAATGAAATGGAACTCCCGCATACTCTAAAATATCGGCAAATTTTACCCTCCACCAAAAAGAAAAGGGAGCCGGATTGGCTCCCTTTTTTCCAAAAAGAAGGATGGTCTGGATGATCAATCTTCGTCTTTGGAGTTTGGTTTGTACTTTTTCATCAATTCTTCTGCTACGTTTCTTGGAACAGGAGCGTAACGAGAGAATTCCATAGAGAACTCCGCTTTTCCTTGGGTAGAAGAACGGATCACGGTAGAATATCCGAACATGTCGGAAAGAGGAACTTCTGCTTCCACTTTACAATATCCGTCTTGTTCGGTGGTGTTTAGGATCATTCCTCGTCTTTGGTTCAGGGAAGCAAGGATTGGACCTTGGAATTCCGCAGGACCGTCAACTTCTACTCTCATGATAGGCTCAAGGATCTGAGGATTCGCTTTGCTGAAACCTTGGCGGAATGCATAACGTCCTGCGATCTGGAATGCCATATCGGAAGAGTCCACATCGTGGTAAGAACCGTCGTTGATGGTCAGTTTTACCCCGATGATAGGGAATCCGATCATACTTCCACGATCCAAACAGCTCTTGAATCCTTTATCTACGGAAGAGATAAATTCGCGAGGGATTGCTCCTCCCACTACACTGTTTACGAATTCGTAATTCTTATCTTCTTCCAATGGGATAGGCTCGATGAATCCAGCAACACGACCGAACTGACCTTGACCACCCGTTTGTTTTTTGTGGGTATAGTCGAAGTCCGCGCGAGCAGTGATAGTTTCACGATACGCAACCTGAGGAGCACCAGTGATCAGCTCCACTCCGTATTCCCTTCTCATCCTTTCGATATAAACTTCGAGGTGAAGTTCTCCCATCCCTTTGATGATGGTTTGTCCGGATTCTTGGTCTACGTGAGTTTGGAACGTAGGATCTTCCTTGGTAAAGCGGTTAAGAGCTTTTGCAAGGTTGTTCAAGTGTTTAGATTCTTTAGCTTCGATTGTAAGAGAGATTACCGGAGCAGGAACGAACATGGATTCCATGGAAACGTTCATTTTTCCGTCGGTAAAAGTATCCCCGGAAGCACAATCGATACCGAATAATGCGATGATATCACCAGCTTCTGCATAGTCGATATCTTCCATCTCATCCGAGTGCATACGACATAGACGACCAACGTTATGTTTCTTGTTGTTCGACATGTTATAGATGGTCATACCTTTTTGGATCTTTCCTTGGTAGACACGAACATAGGTCAACTGACCGTAACGTCCGTCCTCAAGTTTGAACGCGAGGCAAACGAGTGGTTTGTCTTTATCAGAAGGTAATACTACTTTTTCGGATTCGTTTTTAACGTCCAAAGCGGAGTTAACAACATCCACAGGAGAAGCTAGGTAATCCAAAACTCCATCCAGAAGTTTTTGAACTCCTTTGTTCTTGAAAGCAGAACCCATAAAAACCGGGGTCAATTTTAAAGAAATCGCTCCATTGCGGATCGCAGTTTTGATCTGCTCTACTGTAGGTTCGCCTTCCAGCATAGCTTCAGTCAATTCGTCCGAGAACATAGAAGCTGCATCTAAGAGTTCTTCTCTCTTCTTGTTAGCAAGCTCTTGTAATTCAGCAGGAATTTCTTTTTCAGTGATTTCCATTCCGTCTTTTCCTTCGAAATAAACGGCTTTCATAGTAACTAAGTCTACGATACCTACTAAGTCCCCTTCGAGACCGATTGGAATTTGAACTGGAACAGCGTTATGTTTTAATTTCTCACGTAATTGGTCGATCACGCGGAAAGGGTTCGCTCCAGTACGGTCTAGCTTATTAATAAAAGCTACACGAGGAACGTTATAACGGCGCATCTGTCTGTCCACAGTGATGGACTGAGATTGAACCCCTGAAACTCCGCAAAGAACTAAGATAGCGGAATCCAGAACCCTTAGTGAACGCTCTACCTCAACGGTAAAGTCCACGTGGCCCGGAGTATCAATGATATTAATAGTATAGTCTTTCCACTGGCAGTAGGTAGCTGCGGATTGGATGGTGATCCCTCTCTCGCGCTCCAATTCCATACTGTCCATTTTAGCACCGACTCCATCTTTACCACGAACTTCGTGGATCGCATGGATACGGTTAGTATAGAATAGAATCCTCTCGGTCAGGGTGGTTTTCCCTGAATCGATATGGGCGGAAATTCCGATGTTCCTAGTTTTTAGGAGTTTTTCGGTAGGTTTGAAGTCCGCAACTGCAGTGCTCATTAGAGTCCTCTTTAAAAGTTCACACGGAAAATCCAATTACACCCTTTAACGGAGTAGAATAAAAACTTTACGTGGATACTAATCTGACTGGGTTCCCTAGGTAAAGGAACCCTAATTCTTACCAATTTTCGGAAAGGGCCGCGTTTGTAAAGATCCTTTCCAAGAACAGATCGCAGGTTTGCTCCCCGGACTAGGAAATTCATTGCCCGGGTTTGCCGGGGTCAAAATAGTTTCTGGAAGGGCAGTTTTTCCCTTCTACATGAGCCCATACAAGTTCCTAAAACGAAACGTAAACCGAATCGCCAGGGCATTTTTGCTATTATCAGTAGCAAGGATACTTTGCCTAGCGTTCGCGGGAGCGATCTTAGTCGGGTCTTTTATGGTGTATGCTTCCGAAGAAGGTAGGATCTCCTACGCGGACTCCTTTTATCTTGCTGCTTCCTCCATCTGTGTAACAGGATTGACCACTGTTACAATCAGTGAGTTAGCGTTCTCCACCCAAGTAATCATCATGTTCTTATTTCAAATAGGTGGATTGGGGATCATCACATTCACGGTTCTTGTAGGGATCTTGGTGGTTCGAGGGCTTTCCAGAAGCACCCGGATCGCAGCATTCGTATTCGAGGCAATCGACTCCCATGAATCTGCAGACGGAAAGAGTAAGAATGCCCCGTACGTCCGAAGGATATTATTATCTATTTTGAATATATCCGTTTCGATAGAATTATTGGGTGCATTCTTATTGTATTGGGCAATGCCGGAAGATCTGAGCGGCTTGCCCGGAGATCCGAATCGAGTCTTTTTAAGTTTATTCACTTCCGTTTCCGCATTCAATAACGCGGGGTTTTCCATAGTAGACGATCTTTCATTCTTATCCAAAGAGCCACTTTCTCTTTTAGTGGTGGAAAGTTTAGTGGTGATGGGAGGTATCGGTTTCCCGGTTATCTTATTCTTTGAAAAAACATTACTCGAAGCATTTAGGAATATAATGCATAGGGTAGAAGTTGTCATGGAAACTTATTTAATGTCTAGAGCATTAGAAGAAGGTAAAGAACCTTCTTGGATCTACCTCATTCTGATCCGTATGTCTTTCTGGGCAGAGGAAAGACTTGCTCTTTATAGGAAGGCGTTAAAGGGAGAAGCTAATAGGATCCAGATGAAACTTCTACTTTATGGAACAATAATATTGGTCCATGTGGGAGGAATAGGGGTATTATTGTCGGAATGGGATAATCCCGAAACCATAGGGAAGCTGGATTTCGTAGATAAATTATTCAACTCCTTCTTCCTTTCCGTATCTTCTAGAACTGCCGGATTTAATACATTCGATCTTTCCGAAATGAGAAGCCCGACCTATGTTCTTCTTTGTTCATTGATGTTTGTGGGAGGTGGTCCTCAAGGTGCCGCGGGCGGTATCAAGATCACAACCTTTGTGATCTTATTGATGTATCTACGAAATGTGATCAGCCCTCAAGCAAGAGTAACCATCATGGGAGAAGAAGTTTCTAAAAATTCGATCGCGATCTCTACTCGGATCTATTTTTTAGCAACGATATCTATCGTATTTTTTATGTTAGTGATCACGATCGCAAACGGACATAGACATGGAATAGAAGAAATATTTTTCGAAGTCATGTCCGCATTCGGTACTGTGGGATTAACGAAAGGATTAACTCCTTATATCACTGGAGTAGAAAAGTTTTTATATCCTTGTATCATGTATGTGGGAAGAGTAGGGGTATTCACACTTCTGATCGCATTTACCGGTCACTCCGGATTAGGGACTTTGGGAGCCCAAGACGACGGAGTCAAGATCCAAGTAGGATAACTTCTTTCTTTAAGACAATTGGTGAGCTTCCGCCAATTTGAAATAATAGATATAACGATCCATTTTTAGATCATGTACTACAGTAATGAGTTCGAAACCTATAGCTCCTAATGGATCGAAAGCATCTTGTGTTAACGGTTCTTTACTTTCTACTATCTTGTATGTGACTTTCCTGTTCATAATGGAAATTTGATAAGCTAACAATGAGTAAACGTAAAGCTTAAAATTAAAAAGCGAAGTTTCCTATTTTAGTCCTTTCAGACTAGTTTTTTCTTTCCGTCACTTGCGGGACTATCCCTCCAAATCCTGAGAAATCTCTTCCCATTTTAGAGCCAAAATTCCCTTGCAAGCCTTCGATTTCAGATCAATCTGGCCCCTAAAGCGGACTGACCGGGAGAGAGAATGTTATTTTCCTATATAAAACTTTTAAGACCCCACCAATGGATTAAAAATATCATCCTATTTGCTGGGATCATATTCGGTAAAAAATTAGGAGATCTGGAATCGGTCGAAAGAGCGATTTACGCGTTTTTTCTATTTTCACTCACTGCAAGTTGCCAATATGTTCTAAATGATTTTCTGGATCGAAAGGAAGACGCACTTCATCCTGAAAAAAAGCACAGGCCTTTAGCTTCCGGAGCGATCTCTCCTACTATAGCACTCCTGCTGACAGCAATTTTACTTTCCGTAACCCTGTTGTTTTCCTTCAAACTACAGGCTGATTTTTTCTACTGGGTTGCGGGTTATCTGATCTTCAATATAGTTTATAGCCGCTTCTTAAAACATATGGTCATCCTAGATGTGATGAGTATTTCTTTTGGATTCGTAGTGAGAGCGATCGCAGGTTCCATCGTGGTTGGAGTAAGTTTCTCTTCTTGGCTTCTTCTCTGCACATTCATGTTGGCTCTTTATTGGGGTTTCGGAAAAAGAAGAGGAGAGCTTATCATCTTGGAAGAAGGAGCCAAGGGTCACAGAAAGATCTTGGAAGAATACTCCGTCAACTTCTTGGACTTGATGATGGGGATTGTTGCCACCATGACCTTGGTTACCTATGTTATGTATGTAACTAGCACTCATACCATCGAGAACTTAGGCACAGATAAAATGGTTTATACGATCCCGATCGTAGTCTATGCGATCTTTAGATCTTTGTATATTATCTATATCAAGAACATGGGCCATAATCCTACTAAGGCGATTCTGACCGACTGGGGTGTCCTTGTGGCGGGATTTCTTTGGCTTTTACTTGTAGTTTGGATAATGTATTCAGGTTCCGGACAAAGTCTTCCTTTTCAGTTATAGTCTAGGTCTAACTAAGGAATGAACAAAAGAGTAAAGTCAGGATTTCAGTACGGAGGAGCATTGGCCCTTCTACTTTCCGCGACTTTTTTTCTAGCCTGGTTTAGAGCCTTAGATACGGAACCTGTAGTGAGTTTGGATGGAAAAGAATTCAGAACTCCTATAGGCGAAAAGGCGAATATAAAAGGTAAGACCACGGTAGTATATTTTTGGGCGACCTGGTGTGGAGTTTGTAATACGAATCTTCCTCTGGTCAAATGGTATGCATCCACACTGAAAGACGAAAATCATTATGCATTCATCAGTGTAGAAGAAGGAGAAAATTCCTCCGCTCTCAAGGACTATCTCGAAAAACAAGCTGTTGATTTTCCTGTGATTGTAGGAAATCCGATGTTACTCAGAGATTGGGGAATCAGAGGTTATCCTAGTTTTTATATTTTGGATGGAGAAGGAAAGGTTAGATTCGCCGAATCCGGAATTATGAGCCCTTTGGGCATGTTCCTAAGGCTGATCTGGGCAAGAATTTTCTGGTCCTGATCGTCCTAAATACGATCACTCTTTCTTCTCATTTTTGAATTTATTACCCTCAATTTCCGATAATCATTCCGATGGACTCGTACAAACCGAAACCACTTCTAAACAAATCGGAACTGAAACAGATCAAACGTTCCAGGACTCGGGTTCACGGCCAAAAAGTAATCACAGACGACGTTAAAAAGTTAAAATCGCTTAGCGTTACTCCCGACTTACCTGAAGAAGAATTAGTAAATTATTATAAAGAACCTATCTGGATAGAATATTATATCCCGAGAGAATCCAGATTTGCCTACGAGATCAAATATCTTTACGTGTATCTCGTGAACTCGGAAGCGAGACCTTCTCCAATGGATTCTATTTTAAGAGAAGCGGTGGCTAAAGACCAATTCGTGGATCTTGTAGAAATCTCTAGGCTCCATCCTGAAAAAGAAAAACTGATCCGAACTTCTTATACAAACTCTTGGCCGTTCTTCGAGTCCATTTCCAATGGATTCAAACAATACCAACAGACCAAAGATCCTTATTATTTAAGAGTTCCCCTTTATCATACTGAAAATCTAATGAAAAGGGAACCTTCTCTATCTACTTTAGAGTTCACTGGGAACTTTTTTATCCATAATCTAAATTGGCTTATTCGTAGAATGAACAGAGGTGGAAAAGAATTCTCCTTAGAAGATGAGACAATTTCCATCCTGATCAAAAGAAGGAACGAATACTGGGAGAAAAAAAATCTACCGGCCGACGAGGACTTCGATCTATTTGCTGCATTATTCTATGAGCAGGCATTTCCTAATAGAGGTCTGGAAGAAATAGAAGCGGCAGAACTTCTAGACGAAGATTAATTCATCTTTTTCGCCGCTAAAAAAAGAATGCGATTTTCGCAGACCTTGTAAGTCTAAGAATTACAGGAGAAGGCATTGGAAACTAGTATCTCAATTTATTCGGACGTAGTTTGTCCTTGGTGTTATATAGGTAAAAAAAGATTAGAGAAAGCGATCGAGTCTTGGGAAGGAAGTCACCCAGGAGACAAGATCGTCGTCGAGTGGAAACCATTCCAATTAAATCCAGATCTTCCCGAACAAGGAGAAGATAGAGAAGCTCATATGGTCAAAAAATTCGGTTCTTTGGATCGGGTTAAAATGATGACCCAAAGAGTTTCCGATATCGCGAAAGAAGATGGATTAGAGTTTGATAATATTCTTCAGGGCCATCAACCGAATACTTTTCTTCTTCATGCTCTCATTCGTAAGGCCAGAAATTACGGAAAAGAAGGTGAACTTGCGGAAGTATTCTTCCAAAAGTTTTTTTCAGAAGGCAAAAATCTTTCCGATGATTCAATTATCCAAGAAAGCCTAACTCAAGTTGGAGTTCCAATATCGGAACTGGAAGAAGTTCGCAAAGATCCATCTCTTCTCATCCAAATAGAAACAGAAGAAAATGAAGGTAAAATGTTGGGAGTAACCGGAGTACCTTTTTATATTTTTAATGAGAAGTATGCGGTTTCAGGTGCACAACCAGTAGATCTGTTCTTGCAGGTTTTTGATAAATTACAATCGGAAGCTGGGGCCTAAGCAGAGATCTCAGTTCCTCTATTTGCTCCTTCTCCCATCCATAAAAATAAACGGCGGATCCTGTACAAATAGGCAGCTTCCGCTCTTTCTAACATTCCGTCAGGAACATTTGGAAACTCATATTCTCTGATATTTCGGGGACTTCCGGACCAATCAATTGCTTGGAAAAATGAATCTTTAGGAGGAGAGGCAAGTGCCAGTCTATCTCTTAAAAAAAGTAGAAGGTCCTTAGGTTCAAAAAACGCCTTTGCGATATCCTTCAAACCGGTCGCCAAATTTTGGTACACATTTTCTTTATTAAAATCTATCAGACAAAAGCTGAGGGGGAAATAAGGAGTTCCTAAAAGGCCTTTCATCTTAGGAACAAGTTCTCTGATGGAAAAAGATTCAGAGTCCAGGACCAGAACTCCAGGTTTGGTTTCTTTTAACATATTAGGAAGCCCTAATATATCCTTGCACCAATGTGCGTTTGACCCGCAGGCTCTAAGAAGAGATCTATACTTGGAAAAAAGATCGGGGCTTTGGGTGAGTACCACCATCTCAGGATGTAATGGTTTGGAAAATTTGAAGAATGGAAATTCTTCCAACGCAAAAGAATTCAGATCATAGATACGAGTCGCTCCGGCTCTCACAAAAGAATTCTTTTCTTCCGTATCAAATCTTCCGATCAGAGAAACTTCTCTGGACCAATCATGAGCGGAGCGGATATCTTCCGGACTTGCATCCTTCTTCCAAACTAAAACTTCTTTGGTAGAAGAGGGGAATCCGGAACTTCTTACCCATTCAAGATGATCTATTCCTTTCCACTTTAACAAAGCGACTAGGAACTCTTGTTCATCCGAGCTGAGTCGGTGCAGAAGTAAGGCATCGGATAGTAAGTTCATCTCTTTGCAAAGGAAGGGTTTTTTCCTTGACCTTGGGGATTTTCATCCGATCCTAGAATTGGTGCATTGCGGAAAACCCGCAACTAGAAAGGGGAATCGGAAAGAAAAACAAGTTTGCAGGCTTGTCCTGAAAGCGTTGATTACGAGCAAAACCAAGAATGAAAGTTCTGAAAAGATACGCAAACAGAAGGTTGTACGATCCCGAAACCAGCAAAACGATTACTCTAGAAGATGTCGCCGAGATGATCATCGCAGGCGAAGAGATCAAAGTGATCGATAATATGAGCGGCCAGGACATCACTCCTAAGATCCTAGGCCAGACCTTTCTTAAAGTAAGTTTGGGTCAAAGAAACGAAGAATTCTCTAATTATATGCTTTCTGCCCTGATCCGAGAAACGGGCAAAGATATCAGCGCATTATTCGGCCGTTTGGTCCTGGGAGGTATAGGTCTCGCCTATCTAACCAAGGAAAAAATGGACAAGATCCTACAGAGTATGGTGGCTTTGGGAGAACTTCGACTAGAAGAAGTAAAAAGTTACCGTGAGGACCTGCTCACCCATTTGGCACAAAGAGCCAGCGAAAACAGCGAACAGATCCAGGAAGACCTTAAAAAAGTGGGTCGAGAATTGGAAGAAGGTGGCGAAAAGGAATTGGCTGTCGAGGATCTATCTGAGAAAATTCGCAAGATTGCGGAAAGAGTCAAGGAAACCGAGTCCCTTTGAGGGATTTGTGGTCTCCTAAAGTTAAGATCGAACTTTCTAAATCCGATAAACAACATAGGGGGAACCCATGTCGACCGTAAGAATCCTAGTCCTCGGAATCATATTATCACTAACTACTCAGATCTCCGCCAAAGAGCAGATCTATGAGAAGTTGGACCAATTGTTTTACGACCAAGTCGAAAAATTGCAGAGTGGAAACCTTGAAGAAAGGATCCAGGCTGCAGATTATCTAAAATTCGTAAGCAGCAAACTGGCGGTTCGCCCTCTTCTTAAGGCCTTGAAGGGAAATCCGAACGTTCCTAAGTCGGAAGAAAATTCCCCCACCTTAAAATTCACCATCGCCCAAGCATTGGGAGCAATGGAGTCCGATGTTGCCGGACCTGGAATGTTGGAAGAATTTAAAAAAATCTCCGCTACAGTTCAGGAAGGCGATTATCCTGCATTCAGCTCTCCTGAAGGTTATAATATAGTGATCGCTGCAGGAGAAATAATCCGTAGTGTGGGACTTCTTCCTTATACTAAAGAAAATCAGGAAGCGATCGTAAACGCACTGAACCATCCGAATTTTTATGTAAGAGCTTCCGCAGCGGACGGCTTGAAAAATTTGAATCGTAAGGAAACCCTTGGTCAATTGAACTCTGCGATCGATAAGGAAAAAAATCCTTTTGCGAAGGTTGCGATCCTAAATGCGATCGTATATATCAATCGTATCGCGAACCAGAAGTTCTACGATATGTGTGCTTTCTTAAAAGATGAATCTCCTCTAGTTCGTTATAGAGCATCCATAGCAGTGGGAGAAGTAGATCTGAAAGCAGGAGAATATTCCCTGAGAGAAGCGTTACTCATCGAGCACGATAAAATGGTAAGAGAGCAGATCAAAAAGGACCTGGCAAGTGTAACAGGATTCAAAATGCCTGCGAATCTTCCTCTTTTCTTGAAAGACTGATTCTTTCTTAAACTGTTAAAATGGAAAAAGCCTCCGACTTCGGGGGCTTTTTTGTTTTTTAGGGGTTGGGTTTGGGTAACTGCCTGAATGAATATTCCGGGCTATCTAATATTTTTCTATTTTCACCTTAAAAAATTTTTCATACCTGTCTTTTAATCACTGTTAATCGATAGAATTATTGCCAATGGTGAATAACGGGTGATCTCATTCCGCTCCAGAGGTGTGTAACGTGCGCTATGGGTTGATATGCCAAATTTTTTATTAAAAATAGTTTTTGTAAGATCTTTATTTTATGATAATCTCTTCTTGAGAAGGTTCGAATTTCTCCGATTCCGTTATTTGCTCTTCTTTCTTTTCTGGTTCGGTTTCCAGTGTAATTCGGTTGGGGAGTTGGAGAAAAAAATTCAGATCCAACAAAGTATGGCTTTAATCTTAGTAGGAGAACTGAATTCAAAGTCTAAATATGCTCCGTCTCCACAAGAAGTCGATGCTTCAATATATGTGTCAGAAGCCTTGGAATCTCAGAACCTAATCACTCCGGAAGCAATCCAGAATTCTGTTGCTGATTATGCCGCTTTGAACCAATTTACTCCTCAAACTGCGACTGCAATTGATTCGGAAGCCACAGCCTGGGCAAATGGAAATCCTATTCCGAAAAAAGTTTTAACTCAGATGGAATTACAAGTAGTGATTGAGCAGAAGACCCAAAAGATGAATATTTTTTACCAGAATGCACTTGCTGATATCAAAACAATTTCAGATGATAAATTGGATATCGTTCGTACAAATTCTTATATAGGTGTTTATGCATATTCCCTCATCAAAGATAGTTTAGGCGGACTTTCCGATTCTGAAAAAAAATTGATCCAAGAGAATTTAAATTGGCTGATCCGTTTGAGAAAAGAGAGCATAGATGAATTAGCGCGGAGAGGAAGATGAAAAGAAAAATTCGAAATATATTTTTAGCAATCAGTCTGAGTATATGTATTTCTTGTGAAAGTGATCCTGGACCCTCTGCTCTCGAAGGTTTGACATTTATTCTCGCTTTTATCAATACAATCGGAAATTATGTGCCTCCTTCCGTTTGTGTAGATCCGAATCAAACGGTTCCCTTATCTGTAAATTCCCCTGTTACTTTTTCAGGCGGATCCCTCGAGTTTTCTCCATATTATATCTATGATCCGGGTTCGAATCCATTAAACTATGAATTTACTCTTTCTGCGGATTATCCAAGCTGTGCTGTTCGATTAGTCATTTTTAGCTGCACATCACCGAATAATGCTTTGTTAGAAGCATCGAATGCTACTGTTTCCTGCGATTCTGGTTCTTACTCCACTCATGTCTCGAACGGCACACAGTCCTGTTCCATTCCGTCCTTTGCAAATAATAAAGTAATTTTGTTTATGAATAAATATGGAAGTAGTTTTCCGAATCCTTGTGATACGGTTACCTTTAAGACTGTACCATGAAATATTCACTTATTTTAATTATCTTTCTTTTTTCCTTAGATTCAATATACGCTCAGCCTTTCTTTGGTATTCCAAATAGAACGGCTATTGGAATGCTTTCTGCTTGTTCAACGACAGGAAAATTCTCGCCCGCCGTAAACTCGCCGGATGATAATTTGAATAATCCGCTCCAATATTCTCAAACTAGAGTAACGTTTTACGGGGACAGTAGGGTAGACCTAATGAATTTCGTTCCAGAGGGGACGGATCCTGCTGCTTACTTGGTCCCATTTACGAATGGTCGTTATCCAGGTTTTTCATTTTATCTTGGAACATTCTACGGGATGGCGAGTTTAGACTATTATCTTGGGATCAATGATACTAGTTGGAATGTACAGAATTTTGCGAAGTCAGGTATGACTGCTCAAGGACTATTTGATTATTTAGATTATTGCCTCCAAATTCCGGAACATATTATAGCGTCTAATGTCGCCTTTGAAATTGGAGGAAATGATTATCTACATAATTTGCCTTTTTTGATTTTCATGCCCTGGGAAACCGAAAATTACGTTAGTCGAAATATGAATAATATAGAACGGATCATTACAAGGTTCTATAAAAAACGTAAAAATGTACTATTGATTGGAAATTATGCTACGATTTCTTATTCTTTTTTCTTTGGTGTTCCGAAGGATGGGAAGTTCGCTTTTGAAAGTCTTAATTTTGATTATGTAGCAAATTTGGCGCTGACTGGGGTTGTGAATCAGGATAAATTTAAGAATTTCTTTTCCACTGTAGGGGATTTGTTGGCTAATTTACCTAATATCATATCTCCGACAGCATTCCCTTCAGGAGATCCGCTTTGTGCGGGCGGGCCTCCCGGAATAGCAGGCGTTTATTTTTGCTGGTTACAAACGAATTTTAAAGCTCCTACTTCCATGGCTTCTCTTGCAATGGGATTTCAGGAACAGCGTTATGCTGAGATGATTGCAAGACGACAACCATACTTCATTAACAACCAGTTGACTCTGGAATACGCTTCTCCCTGGCATTTATTTCAAAGTATAGAGACCCCTGAGCCGTATGTAGTGAACCATAATTTAATGGGAGATTTAATTCATCCGAATTCAAGTGGAATGGCGGTTTGGGGAAATTTGATATCCAATAAAATTGGAGCTTTGGGATGGAAGACAGTGCCAACTCCTCCTGCTACGCCGGTAACTCCACCGTCTGCACCTACGGATGACGGAGGAGAAGTTATTACAAATCCACCGGCAGGACCGGATCCTCTCACTCTTCTTCTACTTTGTTATCTAGCTGGGATATGCCATTAAGAAAGATAATGGACAAAGCTTTAAATTGCAATGTAGCGGAGCATTTTGGGAAGGGTTGTGAAGTAAACCCTGGGAGATACTGGGATCGAACCAGTGACCTCTACCATGTCAAGGTAGCGCTCTAACCAGCTGAGCTAATCCCCCGGTAATCGTCAGTATTTAGGCTCAAAGCCCAGCGTAAAGCCTTTGTTGTTTCCAAAGCCTCAAGTAAGAAGTCCTCATCTTCCGCGATAGAAAGCTCCTCTGCGCAATTTTTTAAAAAGAAGAAGGTCCGCTGATTCTAAATTTTACTGTTTTGATCGCCGATTTTTTATAAAACGAATGTTATAAAAAGTGCTTTCTGGAAGAAATTTCCTAGTTTTTCTGGCCGATTTCGAAATCGGCGAGGGTTTTCCGGGATCGGCGGGCAGATCCTTTTGGAAAGGTTTATAGTAAGCCTCACGAAACCCGAAAAAAACAGGGGAGATAGATGTCAGTGAAGGCAGAAAAAAAAGAACGGAATATTAAGCCGATCAACGGCGATTCTCCAAGCGTTCGTAAGATGGACTTCGAAGGGTTGGATCAATTATCAGATTATTACGTGGCAGGGAATTCTTTCCTGACCCATACGGTAAATGCATACCACGTGATCTTTCCGGAAGGAGAAAGATTTTTTATTAAGAGCGTAAAAGCTTTCGCAGATCAAGTGAAGGATCCTGCATTACAAAATAGTATTAAAGGTTTTATCGGGCAAGAAGTTCAACATGGAAAAGAGCATGAAAAAGCTCTAGATATGTTGGTAAAACAAGGACGCCCGGTTTCTAAGATCCTGAATTTTTATAATAAGACTGCTTACGGATTCTTCTGGCCTGTTTTAGAATTTATCTTCGGCAAAAAATTGAAACTCGCAGTGACTGCAGGTTTAGAACATTATACTGCCTCCTTGGGAGAAGTTACTTTAAGATTCGGACTTCACGAACAAGCAGAAGGAGAGATGAGAAATCTACTTCTCTGGCATGCATGTGAAGAAATAGAGCACAAGTCTGTTGCGTATGATGTTCTTCAAACCGTTTCCAAAAGTTATATTTTAAGGGCCTTCGGGTTTATAGTAGCTTCCATTATGTTCTGGGGATATGCATTCACTTTACAGCATATGTTTATCTTTGCAGATCCTAAGATCGGATTCAAAAGATATTTTTCGGACCTTATCTCTGCACGTTCTTACGCTAGATTGATCGTTATAGAAGTCGGAAAATTGGCACTCTTATACTTCAAACCCGGTTTTCATCCGAACCAGACCGGTGGTTATGATCTGGCAAACGCAGCATTAGCAACAATTTAAGAGGAGAATACAATGAGTACCCAAACTAAGAATAGAAATTTAAAATCGATAGATGCGAATTCTCCTACCGTTCGTAAGATGAATTTCGAAGGTCTGGAAAATTTACCGGATCATTATATCGCAAATAATTCGTTCATGACCCATACTGTGAATGCGTATCATATCCTGTTTCCTGAAGGAGAAAGATTTTTTATCAAAAGCGTAAAAGCTTTTGCGGACCAAGTGAAAGATCCCGGTCTTTCCTCCAGAGTGAAATCTTTTATCGGGCAAGAAGTACAACACGGAAAAGAACATGAAAAGATCCTAGAGATCTTAAAAGGCCAAGGAAGACCTATCACTCTTATGGAGAAGGTTTATAAATGGACTGCTTTCGACTTCTTCTTACCTATATTCGAATTTTTCTTCGGTAAAAAACTGAAACTCGCAGTGACTGCAGGTTTAGAACATTATACAGCTAGTATGGCTGAAATTTCGATCCGCAATAATTTTCATGATGATGCATACGGTGAGATGAGAAGTTTACTTCTTTGGCATGCTTGCGAAGAGATAGAACATAAATCCGTTGCGTATGACGTTCTTCAGACAGTTTCTAAAAGTCATTTCCTAAGGATCATGGGATTCATCGTAGCATCCTTCATGTTCTGGGGATACGCTTTAAGCCTGCAACATTGGTTCTTACTCACGGATAAGAAAGTGGGATTTCGTAAATATTTCCAAGACATGAAGTCTGCACGCAAGATCGGAAGGATCTTATATCCTCAACTTTTCAGCGCGGCACTTCTATACTTTAAAAAAGATTTTCATCCGGACCAAACAGGCGGATACGAGCTTGCGAACGCGGCTCTGATAACAATCTAGCACCCATCCAATCACTTTGCTCCCCGCTTCCCGTGCTCCGAAAGGAGTCGGGAGGCGGTTTTTTTCTTTAACCTTCTACCCAATCCTTTATGAACGTCTGGTGTTTTACCGGATGGAATTCCGTGTATTTATAATTTGCGTAACCTAGTTTTGCAAACGGGTCTTCTTTCATTAACTCGCTGATCTTTTCTAGAGAAACAGATTTTGCGATGATCATTCCGCCATTTCTAGGTTCTTTCGGTCCGGAAAGAAGAAAGGTCCCAACATCATATAGGGTTTGTAAAAACTCTCTATGAGCAGGGACCGCTTGGTCTAATTTTTCGAGTGGTACTAAATATTCTAATTCGATCAGGAAAAATTTCATTCTGGAAATCAGACTTGCTGACTTCCCTTAAAAATCAATTCCCAATCGTTTTAAATGGAAATTTTTAGGTGGCTGCTTCCAACTCAGGCTCCGACTCATCCTCATCGTTGAATGCTTCTGAATAGGTCATCCATCTTTTAGTGTCCGGATCCATAAGTTTACATTTGGATGTGGATTCGATATAGTCTTTCCAAACGGATTTTCTTTCTACCACATAAGCTCCATAATACACTTTGATCTCTTCCAAAGCTTGGCCAAGTTTATAGAAAGGAATTTTCATATGAACATGATGAGGAGAATGTATGAAAATATTATGCATGAAAAAGTTTAGGAATTTAGGCACATGATAATTTACGGTCCCTCTCATTTGTCCGTAAAAAGAGGTCCAATCATCTGCTTCTTTCCAAGGAACTTCCGGACGAATATGATGCACATATACGGTAACTCCGATAAAATAGTTCCAAGATATAAAAGGAAGAAGCCATACTTTTAGAAAGAACCATGCTCCTAATCCTAGATCAAATCCGGATGGAGTATTTCCTCCGAAATAAAAAACAGCACCGGCAGAACCGAATGCAAATATAAGCATAAGTAATTTATCTCTGAGAGCTTCTTTCATCGGAGCTGTAAAAAGAACCATTCCTTTTAACCAGATCTCTACCAGATAATAGATCCCTCCTCCTAATGCGGACCAGGAAAGTCTATGGAAAGCCTTTCTGAATATTCCAAAATTTTTATATTGTTCCGGAGTTACCGGATGCCATACGAAATCACCTTTTATCTTGATTGTATGACCGTGATGGACCCTATTATGTCCGTAACCCCATTGGTTATAAGCATGCAATGAAGGAAGCATTGCGATCTGTCCTATCCAATAGGCGAGCCTTTCGCTTTTAAATAGTGCTCCGTGACATGCATCATGCCCGATTATAAAAAGAGAAGCGATACTTAAACCTGCAAATACCCAAAGAAATGGAAGATAATACCAAGTTTCAACATTCCAAAGCAGGAACATAGTGACCGAGAAAAAAAATAGATCCCGGATAAAATAAGCAATCCCCAGATAAGTAGGATTATCGAAGCTGCTATCGGAAATAATCTCCCTTACGCTTCCAAGTGTTTCTTTCAGTTCTGTATTCTTTTTCATCTTTTTATCCTATATTTCCTTTAATAGGAGATTTTATTTACGGATTGTTAGATGAGAGCGGATCGTTTCCGCTTTGTTGCAGAAAAAAATCAGGATTTAAAGTAATTTTCCGATTCAAGATTTAAAGATTGGTACATCTTTCTTAAAATAAGAGAAAAATAAGTCTTCAGAGGTTTCTCGGCCTGAACCTGTCTTTTTACCTAAGATAATGAGACAATCCTTAGCTCTGGAAAGTCCGACATATAGAACTCTATGTTCCTCTTCCCTGATTTGTTCCGGAGAATCTTTTCGGAGATTCCAGCCATCGGCCAAGTCCACAATTACAGTATGAAATTCTAAACCTTTGGAAGAATGGATTGTAAGTAATAACTCCGGCGGAACTCCCGCACGCAAATATTCTCTGATCCTGTGATTGGAACGGCATAATATTTTTAATTCGCCTCCACTTCGCTTATACAATTCTCCCAAATAAGTGAATAGTTCCGGGATCTTATCTATTTTAATCCTGGAAACGATCGCTTTTCCTTTACGATATGCGATTACCTTTTTTTCAATTTTGTTCTTATTTTTGGAGATAGGTATGGAAGAAGTATCCACGATCTTTGGTAGAGATCTATAATTCGTGTTCAGGAATTTTCGAGTGCAAGGCTGGAACATTTCAGGAAAATTCAAAAAGATCGTTATATCAGATTTTCGAAATGAATAAATGCCTTGGCTATCATCTCCAACTACCAAAATTTTTGACTGCTCCGAAAGAAATTTCAGGAATTTAAGCTGTTCCGGATCCGTATCTTGGAATTCGTCCACCAAGATCCTTTTTAGACTTTTTTTCGGGATTTCCGTCCAAGCTTCTCCATTTTCCAAAGAATCTAAGAACAAAGTAACTAAATCGTCCAGATCCAGTTTTCCTTCTTTTCGTTTGAAGTTTTTGTAATCTTCTAATAAAGGGCTTTTCCAAGTTTGAGGAAAGTTAGAAGGTAATGTGGAATCTCCAATCAGAAGTTCATAGGGAATTCCGCCGATGATATCCGATTCTTTACGAAACCATTCTCTAAAAAATAGGTTCTTTTCGGAAGTAGTTAGGATAGAAGGTCTTCTATTCTTAAAATCAGGATGCCAGGTGATCAATGCTCTCAGACAAAATGCATGGAATGTGTGAACTCTTACCGAATCTATATTAGTTTTCTTTTTAATTCTTTCTCTGATCTCTCCTGCTGCTTTTCGGGTGAAACTTAGGACTAGTATTTCTTCTCCGCTTGTACCTTGAGAAAGTTCGTTTTGAACAACTCCTACTAAGGTGCTGGTCTTTCCGGAACCTGCTGCGGCGATTACTTGTAAAAATCTGGAGCGATCTAGTATGATCTCTTGTTGGGCTTCGCTGAATTGGGAAAGGTTCATGCAGAACCGTTTCCCAAATTTTATTCAGCGCGCGTAATTTTTAGAAAGAAGGGACCTTCTTCCTTATTTATCTCCTGCTGGAGGAAGATCGATAGCTTTAGGGCCATCCGAAGGAGTATTTATGATCATAGGAAGGGAATCCTTTCCAGTAGGCACAAATAAAAGTTTCGTATTCGGATTTTCGAAAGCCTTGAGCTGAATATATTGTTTTGTCAACTGGGCAGCGATCATCTTTTGTGCTTTAGCTCTTGCTTGCGCTTCGATTACGGTTGCTTGTGCAGTTCCCTCCGCTTCAATCACTGTGGATTTTGCTTTAGCTTCTGCATGGATCACCGTGATTTCCGCATCCTTCTTCGCTATATTGATCTCGAATTTCATCTGTTCCTGTTCTTGCTCTTTGGTAAGTTTACCTTCGATTGCAGTCAGGATAGGTCGGCTATATTCTATATCATCTATGATCACATCATCTATTTCTACATGTTTTCCTCTTAACTTTTCTCCCAAAGCTTGGCGAATATCCTGAGAGACCTTAGGCGTTTCCTTAGAAATTTTGATCATACTATAAGCGGATAATGCATTACGGACTGATGTCCTAAATTGAGGACGCACCACTTTTTCGTAATAATCCGGACCTATTTCTATTTGAAGATTATAAATTTCTCCCGGGACAGGCCTTAGAATGACCGCTGCCACAACGTTAATGGTCAAATCATCCCTGGTAAGTACATCTACCTTCTCCTTATAGGAGGTCCACTGGGTTTGGTATAAGACTACATCGTTCCATGGAGCATAGAAATATATTGCGTTCGTTAATAGGTCCTTTTGTAACCCGCTTGTCAAAGGGTGATATCTGAGTCCCGCCTCTCCCGGACGAATATTCGTATAACAACCCGTTCCCGCGAGCAAGCTCAGAGAAAGAAGGGCAAACAAACTCAAACTTTTTGTTAATAATTGAAACCTGGTCATATAAATCTCCGTAGGACCTGTGTATAGTTGGACCATGTTCGGATTAGGAACGTTTCCGGATCTATAAGAATCGGAATGGGCGACAATGAAAAACGAATGTACGAAACTGTACTTTTGATTTGAATTGGTCTAACGGATGAAAGGCATGGAAGAAGATCTCCAGAACTTGCCTAAAATCAGGACCAGATTCAGAGGAATTGTGGAATCTATTTCAACAGATCCCAATCCGGAAAAAGCGAGGATCTTGATCAAAGACATAAAACTGCTGGTTTCAGGCAGAAAGGTTATCTACGCTCAGGACTTTTATTATTCTTTTCGTTTTAGGAAACAGAATCTGAAACAAGGTGATCCGGTAGAATTTGATGCCCGGATTAGACCCGACAAAAGAGGAGTTTCCTCCGAAAAAATCCGTTTAAATTATCCCACAAAAATTTATAAACAAGGCCCAGACCAAGCAGGACTGTTTCCGGAAGTACGCTCTAACATTTGACTTCCCCGAAGGACCCTTGAATCTGACTTTCGGAGCTTAAATTGGAAACTATCAAATATCTTTTAGACTTCTTTTTGCATCTTGAAAACCATTTGGATGCATTGATCGTTGCTTATGGCACTTGGATCTATCTGATCCTATTCTTGATCATCTTTTGTGAAACCGGTCTTGTTGTAACTCCTATACTTCCTGGAGATAGCCTGCTCTTTGCTTTAGGTGCATTTGCAGCCAGAGGAAGTTTGGATCTTTCTACCTTGCTTGTACTTCTCATTATTGCTGCGATCTTAGGTGACACAGTCAATTATGCGATCGGTCATTTGGCAGGAGAGAAAATTCTCGCAAAGGAGAAGGTTCCTTTCCTAAATAAAAAACATTTGGAAAAGGCTCACCAATTCTACGAAGAATACGGTGGAAAAACTATTATCATCGCAAGATTTATCCCTATCGTTAGGACATTCGCTCCTTTCGTAGCAGGGATCGGAAGTATGACTTATACTAAATTCATTTTGTATAATATAGTCGGCGGAGTGGTTTGGATCGCTATTTTCTTATTTGGCGGTTATAAGTTCGGGAACCTGGAATTCGTTCAAAGGAACTTTAAGATCGTAATTCTCGCGATCATTATCATTTCAGTAATGCCTGCGGTAATAGAATACATCAGAGAAATGAGAAAGTCTAAAGCTTCGGGGAAATAACCGATCTTATTGGCTACAATCCTTGGTCTGATTTAAACTTTTGACCAAGGGTTTGTCCTTATAACGTTTGAATGGTGGAGCTTCCATATCTCTTGCGATATCCGAATCTCCACCTTTTCCTCCCGGACTGATCCCCACTGGTCCGAAACTAGAAGCAGGATAAAAACAAACCGGAAATTCTTTTGCGTCTTCTAATTTTTTAGTCTTTTCATTCGTTTTAAAAACTTTGTCTTGTATTCGAATGTATAGAAGATTCGAATTCTCCGACCAACGTATCCTGAATTCGGGTGTTTCCTCCCATTTTGTTAATTGGAACTCAAAATAAGATCTATCATAAGAAGAGGATTGCCCGTTTACATCAGCTATGATCAGTGTAGGGGATTCTATTTCCAGATCTGATTTCAATTTTCCTAATATAATTGCTGCCTTCCCTCCATCCGGAGAAGGTACGAATTGAAAGATTGTTTGGTCTTCTTTTTGAAAACTTTTAGGCTCAAAGGAACGAAATCCTTTCGGAGACCAAACTGCAGGAAAACGAATAGATCCGCCGTATTCATCATTCGTACCTTGGATCCAAAATAAACGATTGGTTGCGGAATGAAAATAAACCGATCCTGGTAATGTCCAAGATCCTATTTCGTAAGAATAAATTGGAGGATCCCCGGAATCATTCCCGGCTCCTGATATTTCATAAATTCTGAATATAGTTCTGTAATTCTTTTTGTGAGTGGTTCCGCTCAAAGGATTCCATGCATCCTTCTCTTCATAGATCACTTCTGTTTGGATTATGTTTTTGCCGGTTTCAGACCAGCCTCTTTCGACCGCAAGGCTTGCGGGTCTCCATTGGATTTGTGAGCAGTGGAATATAAATAAGGGGAGTAAAACGGTAAAAATTTTCATAAACGATAGCGCGCCGGTTTTTCGACGCGCTATTTTGGATTGGATTATCTCCAGCCTTCGTTTTTCAATTCACTGTGGTTCAAGTATAATCCTGAGGATCCTACGGAAGGAGCTCTCGTGTGACCTTGGAACTGAGTATAGGTTACGTTCGAGTTGAACGGCCAAATACCTTCGCTCTGAGTCAACGAAGATTGGCAAACGCTAACTCCGCCCGACTTATTATAAGCACAGGAAGAATGGAAAGCGACTGCGTAATCGTCCTCGCCCGGAAGAATCAGTGATGCACCAGCCATACCTTTATAACCTGGTACTTGGTATACAGTGATACCTGCAGTGTTGTTGTGGTTGTAAGCTCCGCGAGCAGTTCCAACAATTAGGGATTTATCCATTGCGTTACCAGCAAATCCGAATGTAATACCATTCAGAGCAGAAGCAAGCTCGGATCCACCAGATGCAGAAGCTAAAGCAGTAACTTTAGTTACATTATAACCTTTGCTAGAAGTGGTTCCACCTAAGTTAGATAACCAATACTCAATCGCATAACAACCCGCGCTATGACATACGATCTTGCAGGAGTTGGAACCCTTACAATATGTATTCAAGCCCGTAGTGATATTGGTCTGAGCTCTGGCCGATCCATAATTTCTTGGGTCAGAAGTTCCGTCGTATCCAACGAAAATTTTGCTTCCGGACACAGAGTTCGGTGCGCTTCCCCAATAATTATTCACGTCAGTAGTTCCCACTCCGTTGTGGTTGCTGTCAGACTTTCCGTGAATGAAAACCGTATAGGTTTGCGCAGAAAGCGAGCCAACAAATAACGATGCGAAAACACATCCCAATACCATACTTTTCCAATTTTTCATCTTCTCTATTCTCCGATCTTTTGGGAAAACCAAAACCATAGCTTTTGATTTTCCCGGTCTACAAGTATGGGGTAAGTGGCTTTTTGAGTCAAGTGATTGGACTTTTTTTAACATAACGGGTAGAATGTAAAAATCTACTCAAATCAAAAGGTGCATTACAAAATTATGATATATAGCGTACGCTACAATAGCATGCAGTGTTAGTTACAATTTATTTCCAAACAATTGTTACAAGGATTTGTAAGTGGAAAATAAGAAGATTGGCAAACCAAACAATAGGACCTAAAAGAATTCGTTCTAATGAAATTAGTCCAAAAGGGTTAGGGAATTTCTTCTTTAGAGATTCTTAAAATAAAGGTTGAGAATGGTCTTGCATTTCATATATAGGTGAGCCTGTACTGGGCATTGAAAATTTAGAGATGAGTCAAAAAAAAATTTTTATCTACCTTGGCCTTGCGATTGCAGCCGCCTTGGTTTTCTATCTATTAAGGGATGAGGCTGAAGAGAACGGTTGGTTCTTATCGGAAGAAGAGAAAAAAGCAAAAGCTGAATGGATGGCGAAAGGAAGTCCTCCGGGTGGTGGTTCTGCATCGGACAATCCTGACTTTTTAGGAAGTCTGGATGAATCCATTCCTCCTGAAAAAGTTTTAAAAGATTATTTAGAATGGTCTGAGTATCCACCTAACTCGAGACCTTTGACCAAGTATAACGAAGATCTCACAAATCCTTATTTTATCCAACTTTCTCCGATCGCGATGGTGGATAAACCTGAGGATAAAAAACCAAACGGATATTCCTGTAAATTACAACCTTTACAATGGGCTGCGATAGGTGTGAAGGAGCCTCTTCATATCACTTTGGAATGTTTTAATACGAGCAATTTTGAGAAAGTCCCATTAAATATTCGTAATGTAAAACTTTGGAAAGAATTCGACGGAAACAAATTTGTGGCCCTTCCTCCTGACGGGAATGATAAGGGAATAGATGGGGATGCTCACGCTAAGGATAATGTTTTTACCTTCGAATGGAGGCCCACCTACAAGGACTGGGGGGATATGTTCATGGAAGTGGAATTCGAATACGCAAAAGAGAAGAAGCAGGGTAAAGTCCTGTCCTCCTTCTTCTCTTCTCCTTACCAACCTGCAGAATGGAGCGGATACTTTTTAGATGTTCCAAGAGACGGTTCTTTGAGCCTAAAGACGGGAGTAAACGTATTCAAAGCAGGTACTTATCATTTAGAAGCCAATCTTGTAAATGCAGGAAATGGGGATCCGATCGCTTGGGCGAGTTTCGACGGTAAATTGAATGCAGGAAGACAAGAAGTCGAATTTTTGTTTTTCGGTAAATTGATCCGAGAAAGCGGATACGAGGGACCTTATGCTTTGACTCAATTGAGAGGTCATAGGGTCAATCTTGCAGTAGATCCGGATTGGTTTGGGCAAGGAGAAGAAGGAATGAGAAGGATCCTTGCTGCAAAAACGACTGAGCCTGATAAAGAGTTAGTTGGTCCTTATAATAAAGACAACTATACTACTAAGGAATATAATCTGAATACTTTCTCCTTAAAAGCTTTCGAGTCTCCGGAAAAGGACCAGAAGGTAAAACAATTACAGGACTTAGCACGTTAGAATGAAAAGAGGGCAAATTCGGAATGAAAAAAGTAAATGATATGCTGAATGCGATACGAGAATGGTTTCAGGCTAAAAAAATCACTAGTGGTCTGACTCAATCCGAATCAAGGCCGGTCCGAACTACATTTTACACTCAATTGAGTATGCTTATGATTCCGACACTACTAGTTGTCTCAATCTATTTTAATGAACCTCCTGAAACCCATACCTTCTCTTTTATCCATTATTTCCTTCTTATCATTCCGTTACTATTTGCATTTTATTTATTAAGATTACGTTATTATAATTTATCTGCGGTAATTACATTAGTCGCTGTTAATTATCACCTTTTGGCGCTGACAATGTCTCAAGCGGATGATCCTGCACCGTTAGCGTTTCTGCTTACTTCCACTTTGTCATTTCTAATGATCTCTAAGAAGTTTAATACTGTAAGGGTCGTAATCTCTATTTTGCCATTAGGGCTTTTTCTTTTTAGCCAGTATTATTATAAAGTTTTAGGCGGGCATGCGATATTTGGTCCACCGAGATGGGTAGTACCTGCCGAATATCTTATGCCCCCTTTGGTCTTACTATGTTTTACTTTTGTTCTGGTTGTTTACCAATTTGTGAAAGCGGTAGATTTGGCAGAAGCAAAGTTAACGGAAGAGCATAAAAAGTCGGAGCAATTGCTTCTTAATATATTGCCGGAAGAAATTGCTCAAGAGTTGAAAGAGAAGGGAGTTTCAGAACCTCGCTTGCATCGTAGTGCAACGGTTTGTTTTACAGACTTCAAGGGTTTCACTCAGATTGCGGAAACTCTATCACCCACGGAACTCGTTGCGGAGCTTGATCGTTGTTTCTCTTATTTTGATAGTGTAATGGAGAGACATAAGCTCGAGAAGCTCAAGACGATCGGGGACAGTTACATGTTCGCGGGTAGTATCCCGGAATCGAATCGAACACATGCGGTCGACTGCGTGATGGCCGCTCTGGAAATCCAGGCCTTCATGAATCAAATGAAAGAAATTAAGGCGAACCAAGGCCTACCATACTGGGAGCTTCGACTCGGAATTCATTCCGGCGATTTGATAGCAGGTGTAATTGGCGAGAAGAAGTTTGCATATGACGTTTGGAGCGATACGGTCAATACCGCAAGCCGCTGTGAATCATCCGGTATTCCAGGTCGTATCAATATTTCCGGCACTACTTATGAATTGGTAAAAGATTTCTTCGACTGCGAATACAGGGGAGCAGTACCTGCCAAAAATAAAGGAGAGATTGAAATGTATTTTGTCAATGGGCTCTTGGCTGATCTTCGACGAGCAGGAGAAGATAGGATCCCAAACGAAGAGTTTAGGAGAAGATATAAGCAGCTTTTGACGCTCCCCTTATAAATCGTTCCGCGATTTTTCCTTGGTCCCTATTGAAAAAAGACGTTTAAAAAAAGGATTGACATTTCTTCTTTATATAACTATATGATTATATAATAACTTAGCTATGCAAAACCTCGATTCTACCTTTGCCGCGCTTGCTGACTCAACTCGTAGAGCGATACTCATGCGTCTCGCAAAACAGGATTTAACAGTTATGGAGCTCGCTAAACCCTTCAAAATGAGCCAGCCGGCTATTTCGCGGCATCTCAAAGTTTTGGAGGAAGCGGGTCTTATTTCGACCACTATCCGTGCGCAGGAGCGCCCACGCAGATTGGAAACTGCTCCTCTCAAAAAAGCTACGGATTGGATTGAGAAATACCGCCAGATATGGGAGAAGCGCTATCAATCGCTCGATGGGCTACTCGAAGAATTGAAGACGATGCAAACAATAGGAGATGAATAGAAATGAAAGCAGATATAAAAGAACTGAAGGTAGAGCTTCGAGGCGAAAGAGAAGTTGTCGCTACACGTTATTTTGCCGCGCCTCGTCAATTGGTATTCGATTGTTTTACAAAACCGGAGTTGATGCTTCGTTGGTTGACTGGTCCCGAAGGTTGGAAACTAGAGAGTATAAAGAATGATCTTAGGGTTGGCGGTAATTATTTATACGTCTTTGTAGATCAAAATGGAACCAGAATGGGCGTTTATGGAAAATTCCTCGAGGTAATCGTGCCTGAGAAAATAGCGAATAACGAGAATTATGCGACAGACATGTCCACGTTTAATCCGGATGGTCCACAAAATCCGGATGCTACTGTAGAGTCGCGCACCTTTACAACTGAAGGCAATCTAACTCTAATGACTCACATGGTCAAATTCGCTTCTGCAGAAGTGCGAGAGGCGGAAATTGGTGCAGTTGAAGCTTGGAAGGATCTTTGCATAGTACTCGATAAACTATTGGAAGAGCTCCTAGGATAAATCCAATATTGGCTCAAATATTCACCAGATAGGAGTTGCATGGGCGCATATTCGCCCATGCAGCGACGAGGTCAGATTCTCAATTGGTTAGGACCTTCTACCAATTTAAACAAAAGGATTCACTAAACAGATCCACGTAATATTTTCTCCATGGCCTTTCCTTTGGCCAATTCATCTACCAACTTATCAAGATAACGAATCTTCTGCATAAGTTTATCTTCTACATCTTCTACACGAATACCGCAGACCACTCCTTTGATCAGCGAAACATTATCGTTGAGATGAGGAGCTTGATCGAAAAATTCTTCGAAATTCACTTCATTCTTAAGTTGTTTTTGAAAACTTTTAGAATCATATCCGGTGAGCCAATAGATGATCTTATCTACTTCTGCTTTGGTTCTTCCTTTCCGTTCCGCCTTTTGTATGTATAGAGGATAAACCTTTGAGAAAGACATAGCGAATACTTTTGAATTTTCCATTTGATCTATAACCTTATTTATTGCTCGGTGCTCATTTAACTATTAAAACTTTATTTGAGTTCTTCGGCGAGTGCGATGATAAATCCTTCAGGGGTTCGCAAATAACATAGAAGATAAGTATCTTCGTACTGTTCCAATTTACCAACGAGCGTAACTCCATGCTTTTCCAGTCGCGTAACAGTGTCTTTGATATCTGTGACTGCAAACATTACACGAAGATAACCTAAAGTGTTGGAGGGAGCATTCTTCGGTTCCCGACTTATTGGTTTCGGTCTTATAAATTTAGACAATTCCAGTCGACTATGTCCATCGGGTGTTTTCATCATCGCCATATCGACTTGCATTCCTTCAAGCCCTACTACGTGGTCCGCCCAGGATCCTTCGACTCTCATTTGTCCTTCTAACTCTAAACCTATTTCTTGGAATATAGCAATCGTGGATGGAAGGTCTTCCACAACAATACCAACATTGTCCATTCGTTTCACTGCCATTTTTTCGGATCCTCCATTTGGCTAGTATAGGCTTCACTTTTACTTGGGTGGTCGATCTATTTATTTATCTGTTCGCTAGTAATTTTTTGAGTATTCTAGTTGACATGCAGTCATTTGCCTGCATATTATTTTTTCAGAAACGCAACGAATGGATGCTGATAATGTTTTCAAGGCGCTGGGAGACCCGACACGAAGAAAGCTGCTGGATCTTCTATACGAGAAGAACGGCCAAACCTTGGGTCAACTTTGTGAGCACCTTGACATGACTCGGCAATCTACCACTCAGCATATCGGGATCCTTGAGGCGGCCAATCTGATCAGCACTGTTTGGCGGGGCAGGGAGAAATTACATTTCATCAATCCCGTGCCACTGCATGAGGTGTATGAACGGTGGGTGCGAAAATTCGAACACCAGCGACTTAGTTTGCTGCATGACCTTAAGAAGGAACTTGAAGGAGAGAATAATGAGTAAAGAGAAAACTAGCTTTGTCTACGTAACATATATACGCTCGACACCGGAGAAGGTGTTCGAGGCAATTATGAAACCTGAGATTACACGCCTCTATTGGGGACATGAAAATATTTCCGACTGGAAACCTGGTGCAACCTGGGAACATGTGCGTGCTAACGATCGTACAGTGAATATTGTAGGAAAGGTGGTCGAAGTTGTTCCGCCGACTCGTCTTGTCATTTCTTGGGCGAGTCCTTCACAAGCAGCCGATCCTGAAAGTTATAGTCGAGTGACTTTTAATATAGAAGCTTATGACGATATGGCGAGATTAACGGTTACTCACGATGAACTAGAAGCAGGTAGCGGAATGGCGAAAGGGATCCAACAAGGTTGGCCGATCGTTCTTTCCAGTCTGAAATCTTTATTGGAAACGGGACAGGGTATTGATGTATTTGCTAAGCCAAAGTCTGCTTCCAGTGGGAATCTCTCATGACCAAACCTTATACCGGCGGATGTGCTTGCGGCGCAATCCGCTACACAACCAAACACGAACCAATCTTTCAAAACCATTGTCAGTGTAGAGACTGCCAACTTAGAAGTGGGACTGGACATGGATCTTACCTTACTTTTCCTGCAAGAACCGAGATGGCAATTACAGGGGAAGCAACTCATTGGGAAGTTGCGGGTGATAGCGGGAATATAAAGATCCACTCCTTCTGCCCAAGATGTGGAACGCCGGTTTATCTTCGCTTTGCTGCAATGCCGGACATGATCGCGGTTCATGCGGGAAGTTTGGATGAGCCTGGCCGGTTTGCACCTCATGTGCTTACTTACAAAATTCGCGGGTTAGCTTGGGATCCGATTGATCCTTCGTTAACAGCATTTGAGAAAATGCCGACTGGTTAATTTGAATTTGCGAATGTTCGCCCATTTAACTTGAGATACTGGCATATGCGTTGGTTCGCATATCCACTCAGGAATCGGCGCATGGCCGTTCATGCGCCCATGCACGTGCATACAACTGCATGGCGCGCACGGCTTAATTGTTAATATTATTTAAATATCCCAAAGCGTAATTCTCTGCTTCGGATAAGTTTTTGATCTCAGAATTATAAAGTGCCAATCTCAGTTCTTGGTATAGCTTAACTGAACTCAGTATGCTGTCCTTAATTGATCTAAAATCATAGCTAGGAATTGTGGATTTTAGTTTTTCAAGATCGCTTGGATCGATGATAAATTCTAATTTCCTAACTCCCCGAGGTAGAGATTTATTTTTAAGGTGAAGCAGAGGACCTAAAACCGTATTTCTTACGAATGATAAGAAATCGATTGTCTCAAAATACTCTCCTCTTCCTAATTTAGTTCCGGCATAATGTATCCAAACCCAAAATCTATCTTCTATCCATTGGAAATCAGGATTCGGCCATTCTGCTTTCGTTGATTCGATGATTGATGGGATCCGTTCGTTGTTCTGGTAAATAAAAACGGGATTTTCTATTCTTTCCTTTAGTTCAGAAAGTTGGATAAACTTAAAATCGACATGGAGAAATGGATTCTCATATAGACAAATTAATAACCTTTTCTCTCCAACATGTTCGCCGGTAAATGTTGATAACAAAGGTCCGAAATTTTTTGCGAAATCGACCATTTCTTTTTTCTGGTATTGAGTTCCATCTTTCAAAACTATCACAAAATCAATATCAGAATATTCATCAAGTTCTCTGGAAATGAATGAGCCTGCTACCGCGACGCCTTCTATTACTTCGTTATTCGAAGCGAATTCATTCACTTTATTGATGAATAGATTTATCTTTTCCATATTATTTTTTGCTTATCGTTGTTCGGGCATTTAGTCCGGAGCATACCGAACAAGGATGCCGCCTGTAGTAAGGGCACGAGATTCAAGTAATTTGAGTTTTTTATTAGGAATTCCCGGATCGAACAAAAGTTTTCCCTTTCCTAAGAATGTAGGCGCAATGCATAGACGGATCTCATCGAATAACTCAGCTTTCAATAAGGATCCTGATAAGTTGCCACTTCCGAATACAAACATATCCCCGTTGCCTTGCTCTTTTAATTTAGGAATTTCGACTGCAGCATTTCTTACGATTGTAGTATTATTCCAGTCGGCAGTTTTGAGAGTCGATGAGCAGACAACCTTTTGGATCCCATTCATAAATTTGGTGATTTCTCCTTCCGTCTTTTCTTCTTCCGCCTTAATCCAATAATCTGCCATTCCTTTGTATGTAGTTGCGCCGAAGATAAGCATGTCAGCCGATTTTAACTGAGTAAGACTGAACTCCTCAAGCTCTTCGCCCCAAACGAGTCCATGAAAACTCAAATCCCAGTTTGTTTCACCTTCGAAATATCCATCCAGTGTGATTACATTCCACATTATTAGTTTTCTCATGACAGGCTCCTTTAATATTATGATTTTATAAAGTTATAATTTCTTGAAGAGGGTGACGATGGCGGTTGTGCGAACGTTCGCGTATGCAGCGAGAGACAGTCCCATCGGCATTATTTACGCATAGGTGTCGGTTCGCCCGTCCACCCAGGGACAGAGCATGGCCGCATATGCGCCCATGCACAAATCCGAGCTAAGTGAGGTTGCCATACCCCGCTCAGAGAGAATTTTCCCTTTTATCAATGAGTTTGTAACCAGTTCACTAAATCACCCAAAACTTTTGCCTTGTCCGCCGGAAGTTCATTCATTGTCTCATGATACAACCCATCGTAAATTTTCATGGATTTGTCTGAAGAAGGTATAACTTGAAATGCTTCTTCTGTTCCGACAGAAAGTGCGATAGAATCTTCTTTTCCATGAAATAGATAAACTGGGAAGTTGATCCGAGCCGCTTTTTCCAAGGCTTTTTCTTTGGAGTTTAAAAGGAAATCTCCTAAGTAAGCTCCTACTGAACCATGAACTAAAGGATCTTTTTTATAAGCCTCTACAACCGACTTGTCTCTAGAGAGAGCGTTGACATCTAATCCGGTTGGAACAGTAAGAGTGGGGAATGCTCCAGCGAGTAAACTTCCTGCGCCTTTCTTGATATTCATAACTAAGTCAGTCTTTACAGCAATTGGCAATCCGCTTAGCACGAGTCTATCTAAACTTGCTTGGTGAGAAGGTTCTCCGGCATAGAATAATGAGATCAGCGCTCCCATGGAGTGTCCCATCAAAGTGACTTGTTTCACTCCTTCTTTCTGTTTTGCGATGCTGATCAATCTGTCCAAGTCGGCTAAAAATTGGTTAAAATGAGTGACTACACCTTTGCTTCCTCCGGATTTTCCGTGGCCGCGAGCATCTATTAGATAAACATTATATCCTTTTCCGGAAAGTGCTTCGAGTAAATTGTCGTATCTTTTTCCGTGTTCTCCAATCCCATGATGAACCACTAAGGTTCTAGGATTATTTGCGTCTTTTGCGCGGTAGGCTCTATAATAGATGGATACGTCACCGGCTCCTACAAAGGTTCCGTCTTCCAGATGGTAGTTTTGTTCCCAATTCATTCGGTAAATATCCGATCTGTCTGAAAAATGGGGAAGGAAATTTCTATCTAATCCGCTTCTTTCTTTCTACTATTTCGAACGAACGTAATGGCTGTGGCCTTTGCTACAGTCATTATTCCGGAAAAAGCCCGGGTAGGAATTCCTCTTGTTTTTTCTTTTTCAAAAGATAACGAGAAGGAACAGCAAATAAGTCCTTTCTCAATTCTCTTCTTTTGGTGAGTCCGAACCTTTTGATGCAGATAGAAAATCTTTTTTGAAGAAGTTCCGCATAATTCCCTTCTCCTTTCATTCTTTCTCCCCAATTGGCTTTATATAATTTGCCTCCTCTTGCTTCCGAGATAACTTTTAAGACCTTTTCTTTTTTGAGTGGGAAATGTCGGGTAAGCCAGTCCTCGAATAAAGGCGCTACTTCGAAAGGAAGTCTTACGAATACCATTCCGGCTGCTTCTGCACCTGATAAAGATGCCTGTTCCAATAGATGTTCCATTTCGAAATCATTGATAAACGGAATTACAGGAGCGAATAATACACCTGTTGGAATTCCAACATCCGTAAGTTTTCGAAGAGTTTCCATTCTTCTTGCGGGAGCAGGGGCCCTAGGTTCTAATTTGGACCAAAGTTCCTTGTCCAAGGTGGTGATGGAAAGAAATACTTTCAGAATTCCTAATTTTCCCATTTCGGAAAGAATATCTATATCTCTTTGTATGAGAGAAGACTTTGTGATGATTGCGGTAGGCTGTTTGAATTCCAACATCACTTCCAATAGTGATCTTGTGTTTTTATAAATCCTCTCTCCCGGTTGGTAAGGATCCGTCGCAGTACCTATCGTGATCGGTTCGAGCGCTTGTTTTTTCTTTCTTAATTCATCCGCCAACAGTCTGGCAGGTTCTTTTTTCACGAATATTTTTGTTTCGAAATCCAATCCCGGTGAAAGATCCATATAGGAATGGTTCGGCCTTGCAAAACAATAAATACATCCATGCTCACAACCTCTGTATGGATTGATACTTGCATCGAATGGAATATCGGGTGATTTATTTCGGGTCAGGACCGATTTGGAATTTTCCCAAAAGAATTGGGTAGAAGGAGAAGATTCCTCTCCTAGATCTATCCTATCTTCCAGCCAAACTTCCCTTTGGGTCTTATCGAATCTACTTGGAGGAAGTTCTTCTGTGCCTCTTTTCTTAGAATTCATAAGTTTGAATTCTAAGAAATACTAATCAAAAAACAAGTAAAAATATGTATATATATTGTCGAAGATCCTACAAAAAGATCTTACTTAGTTAATCTCTAATTTGGCTCCTTCTCCCCAAGATTTGTAAGAAGGTAAATTAGAGATAGTCTGCACATACTCACTTGATTTAGGTCCTAGTTTTACTCCGTACGTTATAAATCTAGAAACCACCGGGGCATAGAATGCATCTGCTATGGAGAAGTTTTGACCGAACAAGAATGGTCCGCCGTAGGAGCTCAAACATTCTTCCCAAAGTGTTTGTATCCTATCTATATCCTTCTTCGCATCTTCCGGAACGGAGAAGTCGGGCTTTTTACCATGAAAATTCATGCTCAGATTAGATCTTAGGCCTGTGAATCCGGAATGCATTTCTGCGGTGATGGATCTTGCTTTGGCTCTTGCGATCTGATCCTTTGGCCAAAGACCCTTCTCCGCATATTTTTCTGCCAAATATTCCGCGATACTAAGGCTGTCCCAAACTCTTAGGTCCCCGTCGTTTAAGACAGGGACTTTTTTAGAAGGTGAATACTTATCGATTATGGCTGCGTATTCAGGTGTGAATAGTTTTAAGGAAATCTCTTCGAAAGGAATTCCAAATTGAGTGAGTAGGATCCATGGACGGAAGGACCAGGAGGAGATGTTTTTATTTCCTATTACAAGTTTCAGATCGCTCATAACTAAAAGATCTCCTAAGGCGGGATGATTCTGCAAGAAACTAATCCTTTCGAATTAGAAACTTTAGAGAGGTTGTTTTTGTAGAGATTGATACAGACGTCTTCAACTGGTTTGCCTTTCTTTTGCAACAATTGGCTTCGGGAATTTAAATGATCAAGTGCACATAATCCCGCAAAGGTTAGGGCTCTTCATTTAACAGCGAAGCTTCTTCTTAGTATTCTAGGAATGCTTTGTAGGATTTTTTTAAAAATCCATGTCTTAAGTTATTAATAAGAGAGAAATCTTTTCGAAAAGAATCGAGTGGTTTCTTAGATACAAAACAAATCGGATGGATCTAAGCTTGGAAAACGTTAAAGAAATTATTCAAACACAAGAAAGTATGCCCGATATTTTGTTAATTTGCGATTCGAGTGGAAGGATCCTTCATATTAACGAGAATGGAAGGACGATACTTAGCATCGCCTCTATCGAATCGGCTAAGAGTATGAGTATTACCGATCTTCTTTCAGAAACGGATCAAAAATATTTCGAATCAGTTATACTACCAAATGTAAGTAAGTCGGGAGAGTTCGAAGGAAGAGGACTTCATCTAATGAAGAAAGATGGAAGTTTCCTTCAAACAAAACAACATGCTTATCTAATGCCGGAGAAATCTTATCTATTCGTATTCACGGAAGATAAAGAATCAGAGGCGGGGAAGAAGGAAGCTTTATACAAAGCATTCCAGCAATCCCAGAACGGAATGTTCTTAACCGATAAGGAAGGAGTGATCCTTGCGGTGAATAAGCAGTTCGAAAAAATTTCCGGCTTAAAAGAGAATGAACTCATTGGAAAAACCCCAAAAGCATTCCAATCCGGAGCGGGAGCATCCAAAACTTTTTATGATGAGTTTTGGGAATCCGTTTTGCAAGGTTCTGTTTCGATCTCTAACTCGAATGTTAAAAACGGTTTCGTAAAAGATTGGAAACAAAATGTTCTTCCTATCAAAGATCGTAATGGAGAAGTTTCCAGCTTCTTAAGCACTATACTTGCGAATCCCGAACTTTCGGAATCCGGAGAAGCAAAGAACAACTCGGATTTTGCAAAATCTCCATCTGATACTTTCAGAAAATATGAAGGTATGGATAGAGAAGCTCTGATCGGAATTTTAAGAGATAAAACTAAACTTACTAAAAAAGAAACAGAGATCTGTGCGGGAATCGCTTCCGGTAAGGATAAGAGTCGGATCAGCGAAGACTTAGGTATCCATCCTGGGACTATGAAAAACCATCTCAAATCGATTTATAGAAAGACGATCGATCTAGAAAAAGAGATCCCAGGTCCTGAAAGAGATAAACTGCAAAGGCTTACAATTTATCTCTTCCGTTTACTTGGGGAATGAGACGCAGAGTTTGTAAGAGACGCAGGGATGAATCACGCGGAGTCGCAAAGACACAGAGGGTTTTCGTCTGCGTTTAAAAAATCTCTCAGCGGCTTAGCGTCTCTGCGTGGAAAAAACCTCTGCGTCTTCTAATCTGACTTAACGCCCCAAACTCCTTTCACATAATCCTCTCTCCCGGAACCCTTTCTGTATTGTTTATAATGCGTAGGGTTCTTTTTATAATAATCCTGATGATATTCTTCCGCAGGATAAAATTCCGATGCAGGTAATATTTCCACCGCGATGGGAGAAGAGAATTTTTTAGAAGCCCCTATTTTATCCTTAAACTCTTGGGCTAATTTTCTTTCAGCCTCATTCTTATAATAGATGGCTGCCCTATATTGGTTGCCTCTGTCTGCAAATTGTCCTCCTGAATCGGTCGGATCTATTTGTCTCCAATACGTATCCAAAAGTTTTGTATAATCGATTTTTTTAGGATCGTAAGTGATAAGGACCGATTCTCTATGTCCTGTTCTTCCATAACCTACATCTTCGTAAGTTGGATTTTTCTCTTTTCCACCTGTGTATCCCGAGACTACGGATATGACACCGGGTAGTTTTTCGAAAGGTCCTTCCATACACCAAAAACATCCACCTGCAAAAATGGCTGTCTCTGTTTTTGGATTCTCCTTGGAGTGAAGTATATTCGAAAAACTAAATATTATGAATATTATAAGTATGGATTCTAATCTTATAAGTTTGAACAAATTTGTTCTCATATGGTTCCTCATAGTTTCATTTTTTTATGAATTTTTAATCTAACTATTCTTACTGATCAGTTGTTCGTATTTTGATTTTTTTCAAAAAATCCTGGTAAGCACAAGCTATATCAATTTCAGTAGTTATGGATACTTTCGACTGACGTCGGAAAAAGTTACGGACTTATCAACCGTTTCCAATTCTGGGTTTTTATTCCTTGATATAGAATAGAAGCCCGCCCGTGCGAGTATCGATGAATTTAAAAACAAAACAATTTTTTTCCAACCTTCCTTACGATCTTTCCTCAAGTATCGCAGTCTTTCTAGTAGCTATTCCTCTTTGTTTGGGGATAGCTCATGCGTCCGGCGCTCCCTTATTTTCAGGGATTATCTCCGGTTTTGTTGGTGGGATCGTAGTAGGGACTTTTAGTAAATCCGCCTTAAGTGTCTCAGGGCCCACGGCAAGTTTGACTGCTATCGTTCTCTCAGGCATCAAAGATCTGGGGAATTTCGAAGCATTTCTTCTCGCACTTCTTATTGCGGGAATGATACAAACTCTGCTTGGGATCTTAAGAACAGGCGCTTTATCTGCTTATCTTCCTTCTGCAACAGTAGTAGGAATGTCCGTCGCGATCGGCTTACTTCTGGTTATCAAACAATTACCTCACTTGATCGGTTACGACGTAGAGGAATTCGGGGTAGAAGAATTCGATATCACTCAAGAAGACGTGAATGAATCTTACCATGATCCTCATGAAGCAAAAGAAACAAACTCTCTCATGTTGATCATACATGCTTTCCGAAATTTACAAAGTAATGTATTGGTGATCGGGGTTATCTCCCTTTTATCCTTTTGGATTTGGGATAAATATTTTGCTAAAAAATTCAAATATGTCCCTGCTTCTTTAGCTGCGATCATTATCGGAACCGGCTCGAATTTACTTTTAGGTCATCTTCTTCCTGGCGGAGCTTTAAGCCAAGATCACTTAGTTACTCTTCCAGTTTTCAAAAATCCTTCCGAATTATTTGCCCATTTGGATTTTCCGAACTTCTCCTATTGGGATCAGGGTCCGGTATGGACTTTGGCATTGACGATCGCGTTTGCTTCTTCTTTAGAATCTTTACTCTCCGTTGAAGTGGTAGACAAACTGGATGAAGAAAATCGGAAAACTCCCATGTCTCAGGAATTGATCGCACAAGGTTTAGGGAATATGGCCTGCGGACTTGCAGGCGGGATCCCGATCACAAGTGTGGTGGTCAGAGGCTCGGTAAACGCTTCTTCAGGTGCAAAAACTAAATTTTCCGCCATTTTTCATGGGGCATGGATAGGGATCAGTGTATTACTTTTTCCTAAATTTATGAATACCATTCCTCTTGCGTCCTTAGCTGCGATCTTAACTTTTACGGGGCTCAAACTCGCGAAACCTGCGATGTTTAAGCTGATGTTCCAAAAAGGATATTCCCAGTTCCTTCCTTTCTTAGTAACTGTAGTCGTCACATTCTTCACGAATGTTCTGATCGGAACGTTCTGCGGTATCTTGGTGGCTTTAGTTTTCGTTCTATATGAAGATCATAGGACGGCAATCTATAGGGAAGAGCGCCATGGTAAGTTTAGAAGGATCGTTTTAGGAGAAAACTTAGGCTTCTTCCATAAGGCAAAGATCAAGGCGATTTTAGAAAGCCAACCTTCCGGGATCACTTTGGAGATAGACGGAACTAGAACACTTCATATGGATCAGGATATTAAAGAACTGATCCACGAATTTAGAAAAAATGCCCACCGTAAAGGGATTACGGTGATCCTAGGAGGGATACCGAATATGGAAAATGATATCGAATCCTTGAAAAAAGAAATGAGCGAGTCTTATCAAAAATTATTAAAGAACAACCAAGAATGGGTAGAAGAAAGGACTGCAGAAGATCCTGAATTTTTTGCCAGACATGCCGAGGGCCAAGCACCTCAAACATTATTCATCGGATGTAGCGATTCCAGGGTCCCGGTAAATGTGATCACTAAAACAAATCCGGGGGAAATTTTCGTAACCAGGAATATTGCCAACGTGGTCTCCGTGGACGATATGTCCCTATTTAGTGTGGTTCAGTATGCGATAGATGCATTGAACGTAAAACATATCATTGTTTGCGGTCATATCGGCTGCGGCGGGGTTAGGGCCGCTCTACAAGGAAAGGCCACAGGCCTAATAGACAACTGGATCACTCATATTAAGGATGTGTACCTAAAACATAGAGAAGAATTGGATGCTCTTCCTGAAGACAAAAGAGAGGAAAGACTGATCCACCTGAATGTCGCAGAGCAGGTAGTGAACTTATACAAGACCGGAATGATACAGAATGCTTTGGCTAAGTATGGATTTCCGGAGATACATGGTTGGGTTTACGATATCCGAAACGGACAGATCAGCGAGGTAGATTATAAGGATATTCTCTCTAAGGAACTTGGAGGATTGTACGGTTATCCTAAATAGCAGCCGGTTGGTAGAGTAGTTCTTGGACTCTTAGGTATTTATCCATTCCGTTGATCTCCCAACGAACTACTTCTCCTACTCTGGCTCCTAATACCGCCGAACCATGAGCGGAAAATAGGGATAGTTTGCCGTTAGCAGGAGCATTTTCACTATAATCGTCAGGATATACTAAGGTGAATTGGAATGCTTCTGCGTTGCCAAGATCTTTGAGCACGAATTTGGAATTCATAGTGATCAGGTCCTGGGGAACTTGGTTCTGATCTATTTTTTTGGCTTTAGATAACGTCTTACGTATAATTTCTAAGATACTCGGTTGAACTGCTGCTGCTTGGGCGGAAACCTCAAGGGTGGAAAGGATCCTTTGATGATCATTCTTAGAAAGAAATCTTTTACCACTCATAGCGCAGTACCTCCCCGATAAAACAAATCCGAAACTTACATATCCGCGTAATGTACTCAAGCGTTTTTCCTTTTCTTGAATTTTACGAAAATTGCATTCGTTTATGCGACATAGAAATTCTTCTTTATAATAAATTATACTAAACGAAAGATAAGTTTGGTTCGACATAAGAAGAAGACATGTTCCTGACTTTGTTCCAGCCGACTAGAAATAAATCCTTCGCATTAGTTAAGTACCTGTTTCGTTTGGTCCGCAAAGACGTTCGACCGATACTCATCCTTCCTAAAGGAAGTTTGGGTCTTGAAGATGGACTTAGTTTCGGAAGAATGATCTCCAGAATTTCTAATCATCACTCATCCGCGGTATTGGGCTTCGCAGAAAATTTTTCCCAAGCGATCCACTTCTGTAAAGAGATCCGATCCGGTACTCTTGGTCATGCCGGGAGAGAACTTCCTATTTTTGTGGATGTCACTAGACTCGGTATAGGCTCCGGGTCCGAAGATCTAGAAGAAGCAATCCTAGGTTTGGGGGAAAATTGGAGCAGGATTTTTCCTCTGACTTGTTTTCTAGAAATAGGAAGGGACAGTTCCAGACTGGAAGAGGCAAGCGGCCGTACATCTCTATTCAAGATTTCTTCTTTAGTCATGGAAAGAAAGGGAAAGGACTGGAGGTCTCTCAAGAGTGAGAAGAAGGATGAGGATCCGTACGGGGACTGGACCTACGAACTGATCTCGGATCTTCTTCCTGATCGAGGCGTTTGAAATTTTTTTCCAATTATGAATAAGACCCGTCGGGACCGGTCTTTCTTTTTTAGGGGCCGAGCTAGGGGGTATTTCATATTTTTAATTGAAGTTTTTTCGATCTCGGTCTTGACTGATAAAAATTTTGCCCCTAATGGGGAAGAGCAGGTTGATCTTGCATGATCGAAAGACGCACGAACAAGTTCGGGGAAAACGGAATCTTCGCCTCTCAACCAATCGCTAAGGGAACTTTACTGTTCAGCTATAGCGAGTGGATCGAAGATGAGGAATTCGGATGGAAAGTACTCTCCGTCTCGGAAGCCGATGAACTTCCGGAAGAGGAGAAGGAAATCTTCATGAAATACGGCTATGACGTAGACTTCGGCCTAGTCACCGGCCCTTCCGGATCTGAATTTGTTATCAATCACTCCAACTTTATGAACCATTCCTGCGATCCGAACATGTGGTACGATCAAATGGACAATATTATCGCCAAAAGGGATATAGAAGTTGGAGAAGAGCTGAACATCGACTACGGTAACTTCGTAGTGAACTTTGACCAGACTTTTGAATGTGCTTGCGGGGCTTCTAACTGCCGCAAATTCATCCGCAAGGATGATTGGAAAGTTCTACTCCCGCAGTACAATCTTAACTTTCCGACCTTCATGCATAAGGAAATTAAAAAGATCCTAGTAAAAGTCCCAGCCTAAGCGGGACTTTTTTCTTTTCCGGGCTTCCGGGGCTTTGTCCCCGGATCATTTCCTAATTCTGGATTGCCTTCTCCATAAAATACGGGCAAAACTCTCTCCTTCCTGTCCGGAAGTCTTCCACAGTTCCGGGTCACTTGTCTTACGAGCATTCTCAATCGTATAAAAGGCACCTGGCGCAGTGTTCTTTAGTATTCCAAGCACAATGGGTATTTCTTTCCTTCTTAATAAGGATAAAATGACTTTAACCGGACCTCTGGCTCCTTGTGCTTCCAATGTAGTGGTGCGATAGCCTGCTTGGGCAAGATTTTGGACGATCTCTTCTCCCTTTTCCGGAACGATAATACGGATGAGTGAATGTCCTAAGGCGAGTTTTTCTTCTACCACCATTCCTAAGAAGGTGCCTGTTGCAAATCCACCTGCGTAAGCGATATAGCAGAGTACATTGCTTAGATTTCTCATGATCTGAGTGATTACAATCAACCAGAGAAGCACTTCTATAAAGCCAAGCATTGCTGCTAGGATCTTTCTTTCTCTGGAGATTAGGATGATACGAACCGTGCCTATGCTTACGTCCGTCATTCTGGCTAAATAAATTCCAAGGGGTAAAAGGAGATAATCGAAGGCCCAGTTAGGCATTCGATTATTCTGGAGGAACCTAGGCGCTTGGCCAGCAATTTACGGTTTGCAGTAAACTTCTACGGTTTTGGTAGTATAGAAGGGGCCGATCAGTGCATGAATGACTAAGTCTACAAACCCTGTCTTCATGATCACTTCCGGATGGTTTCGATCGCAGCTTGCTTCCATAGGAGCACCGGTAGGATAGATTCCGAAAACCGTACTTCCTTGTTTTGCTTTTTTATCCGGACCAGGAGTTTCCTTTGCCAAAGCATAAGGAGTTTCTCCACCCTTATGGACCACAGTGGTAGTATGACAGCCTGCTGCGAGTCCGAGGACCAAAACCAATATTAGGATCTTGATTACTTGTAACATTCAATCTCCACCGTTTGAGGGGAATAGATCGCAAGAGTTATCTGCTCCCAAAAACCATTCCAAAAACTTGTGTACTGATGAACTGATTTTGGTCCGTCCGCACAGTATTTAGAAGTGTCTAATACCAGATTTCCAGGATAAAGTCCGAAGAAGTAGTAGGTATGTTGGACCTTATGAACTTCTCCGCCTTGTTCCGCCTGAGCAGATCTTAAATCCAAGGCACGTTTACATTCTCTGGAAGTAGGATAGATCCTACATGCTTCCGGAGGACTTTGAGGATAACGTACCATTGCATGTCTGCAAGATTCTCCGAATCCTAAACTTAAGAATATGACGGCAAGTATGGGTAGAATTTTATCTGCGCGCAACTTCTTCCTCCCAAATTACCGAGGCATATCCAGGGCCATGCACTGCGGCGAATATTCTGTAAGAAAGAACTTCCGATGGATCGGAAGATTGATGGTTTAATACCAAGGAATAATCTCCTTTTTCAGGATTGTTTATTTCAAGTTTGCAAGGAGAAAGTTGGCTGATCTTTTCTCCACATTTGATCTTAGAATCGAATAAGATTCCTTTTCTGGATAAGGATACTGCCAGATCCGGTTTATCAGTTAGAACTTCTACTATAAGAGTGACTCTATCAGCCTGTTTGATCCTAAATCTATATTCCCAAGAACCTTCCAGGATTGTCCCGTCTACTTGTGCTTGGAAAGCGGAGGCTTCTGCCTTGGTAACTTTTTCGAAACGTAATGGTTCATGTCTCTGGTCTTCCCTACAATTATAAAGAAGGACCAGAGAGAATAAGCCAAATATGAAATAGATGTTTAAGTTCTTTTTCATAAGTTCTGTTGTCTGTATACTCTCACAGGAGTATTGTTCTTCCCAACACTCACATAAAGATAATATACTCCGCCGGTGCTTACGGATACGGCGGAGAAGATCTGCTGCACATTACCTGAATCTGTAAGTCCATTACCGGCAATCTGAGTCCATACGTTAGAAGCGGAACCTGGATTAGCTGTATTTGTGCGATAGATACGGATACCGTTCGGGTTATCGAATCCTACATACAGATAAGATCCATTTTTAGCCACCATGGTAATTGTCTTATTAGTGGAATCGCCGAAGTTTGTGATACCGTTACCGTCGTCTCCTACTACGCTCCAATCTCCAGCATCACATTCTGTGCTGCCTCCTGTTGCTGTAGGATCACATTTCCATAATTGAGCTCTACGGTTTGTGTCCGTTCCGTCAGTACATCCTGCTACGGTTCCTGCAGTTGTGCGGATTCCACTCGCCTGAGTTCCTTGGATACAGATGGTCCGAGTCACATATAATTTATCGTTGAATTCCGCAAACTGAGCGAAAGCTCTATCTGCAGGGATCAGATCATAGAATTTTGCAAGTTCCAGAGAGAACCAGTTGTTCGTGGTACTATTATGCCATTTCGTATTTGTTCTTGGACCTACTTCTGTCCAATCAGCACAAGTGTTCTTGGTAGAACAAGCAGTCGTAGGGCTGGAAGAATTGGAACGAATAATTGATCCGTTATGCCCAACGGCATGTAGACCGCCGTTTGCAGCATAGATCCTATTCTTGAATACGATGGAAGAATCCACTCCGATATAATATCCCCAGTTCGGACTACTGTTTACATTTCCGTTCCCTCCGTTGGACGGTCCGCCGAAGTAAGGCATATAATCGATACGTATCCTTCTACCATTGCCACCATCATAAGCATCACAGTTGGAACCCGCAGTACAGTTGCCTGTTGTGGTATCCGCAGTATTGAACGTGATATATCCGAAGTCAGGAGCATTCAATCCTCCGCCGGTTCCTGTTCCATCATTACTTGGTTTTGCAAACCCAGGGAATACTCTATCATTCAGAACGCTGATAGAAGAAGTACCTGCAGTTACAGTTCCAGTGATAGAACCCATATCTATGTATTTATAATTCAGGTTGGTCGAAGTATCATTCGAATAATAGATATAGTCGAAATTGTAATTCGATCCGCTAGGAACTGTTTTTGCAGCAGCGATAAAGATGAACGGATTGCTGCCCAAGGAACCAGTGGTGAAGAGTCCCCTTCCGCTTTCATTGTCCGGACCACAACCATTTGCAAGAGTTGCATCGTTTTGAGTACAGCCGGAATGTCCTAAGGTCACGTAAGGTGGAACTGCGATACTATTCTCCCGAGTGGTCGCAGAGTTGGAGCTAACGTTAGTAGCATCGGAGTTCTGAGCCGTAGTATCTTTTACAAAGGAGAACTGAACAGATTCAGGATTTGCTCCATCATAAGCGAAACGTAATGCTCCGTTACCTGCATTGTTCGGTCCTGTATAGATCTTACTATTAAAGTCCGCTAGATAGCCGAAAGTGGAACCGTTCGGATCGATAGAGATCGGACCGTCTCCGAAGTTTACAGGAGAAGTTCCACAACCTAAGAAGGAAGCTCTATCTCTCGGAGAAGATTGGATATTTTCGGAATCTCCTGAATCACGGATGGATCCCCAGGATGTATTATCAAATCCGTCTCCGTTCACATTATTCGCAGCCATGATCGTATATTGTGCGCCGGTTTGTAATAAGCTGTGAGTTACACAAACTTTCGCAGAATCTGCAGTTGCACCACCGCAAACCACACCATCCAGTATCTTAGCAGAACTGATCGTGCCTAAGTCTGTGGTCCCTACAAATGCATAACGGTTTCCACATTCTGAAGTACTACTACATTCTGCGGAGCCGCTTACATTATTTCCCGATTTGATCGGCTTGGAGAAGTTTATGATCACGGTGCCGGTGCTTGCGCAAGAAGCAGAGCTTACTTTTAATTGCTCTTGCCCAACGAAGTCTCCATAGTTCGCACAACCTAAATTGTTCGGAACTCCGGAAAGATCTTGGACGCCGCTCTTATTCACGATCACAGTGTAGTTGGTTCCGGAAGTTTGAGAAGAAGCCAAGGTCAACGTATAAACAGCTCCGCTACCGCTTACGGAAGAAACGGAAATATTAGAAGTAGAGGAGAAATTACTATTATCCGAACAAGCCCCACTTACCGCAGAGGTTAGTGCCAATTTATAATTAGTAGCAGTCGTTGCCTGAGTTGTATTCACGGATTCCGAGAATGTAACCCTTACTGTAGTCGGGCTCAAGGAAACCACGTTAGATACGGTCGGAGGAGTGGTATCCAAGAATACCACAGTCAACTGAGTGTTTCCACTTACGGAACCGCTGGTTGCAGAGATAGTGATTGTTCCTGCCGCTACACCCGTTGCTCTACCTTCTGTTCCGGAAGCATTACTAATTGTAGCCTTACTTGTATCGGAAGAAGCCCAGGTAACTGACGTAGTCAAGTTCTGAGTTGTCGAGTCTGAGTAAGTTCCAGTCGCAGTGAAGTCTTTGGTTTGGGTAGTATACACGTTACTGTTCGTAGGAGATACCGCGATAGAAACTAGAACCGCAGCCGTAACAGTAAAGTTAGTAGAAGCGGATACTGAACCTAATGTAGCTGAGATCGTGCTTGTTCCGACCGCAACAGCAGTCGCCACACCTTGGTTTCCATTTGCATTACTGATCGTGGAAGAAGATGTATTGGAAGAAGCCCAGGTCACTTGAGCAGTAATATCCAATGTAGTAGCATCGGAATACACACCATTTGCAGTGAATGGAGTAGTATAACCTTTTGCTAAACTTGAGTTAGTAGGAGTGATCGAAATGCTATCTAAAACTGCAGCAGTCACAGTCACCACGGTATCCGTGCTGGTTATCGAGTTATAACTTGCAGAAATCTGAGTGCTTCCTTCTTGCAGAGCAGTCAATTTACCGTTTGTTCCGGAAGTATTGCTAATACTTGCCTTAGTTTGATCGAATGAACTCCAAGTCACCTGAGTAGTCAGATCCGAAGTGGAACTATCGGTATAATGTCCTGTTGCAGTGAAGTTTTGAGTGCGTCCCTTCGCGATACTTAAAGTAGGAGAAGGAGCGATCGTAATACTTGTAAGCGCCGCGGCTGTCACAGTCAATACACTCGCAGGAGAAGTTACCGATCCTAAAGTTGCAGTGATATTCGTAGTTCCAGTTGCAAGAGTAGTTGCAAGTCCCTTACTTCCTGCGGCATTGCTGATCGTAGCCTTGCTTGTGCTGGAGCTTGCCCAGGTAACGGAAGTTGTTAAATCCTGAGTGCTTGCATCCGTATAAGTTCCGGTTGCAGTAAAGTTCTGAGTAAGTCCTTTTGCAACACTTGGATTAGTAGGATCTACTTGGATAGATACTAAAGTTGCCGCAGTCACAGTCAGGTCGGCGTTTCCGCTGATACTTCCTAAAGTAGCGGAAATATTAGATGTTCCTAAAGAACCACTATTAGGAGAAGTTAATGTCTTTTTAGGTGCAGCGGTTAACGCTCCCAATTGTATGATAGAAGTTTGAGAACTTCCCCAAACTACTTGGTCGGTAATATCCGCAGTGGTTCCGTCCGAATAAGTTCCTGTAGCTTCCGCAAGGGTAGAAGTTCCCTTAGCGATAGAAGAAGCCGAAATATGGACCTCGATAGAATCCAGTACGGCAGACGTTACAGTAAACGTGATGGAGTTGGAGACGGATCCCGAGGTTGCGGTGATCGTTGCAGTTCCAACAGAAACACCTGTAGCTTTTCCTTTGGTCCCGTTTGCATTGCTTACGCCTACAGTGGAGTTGCTAGAGCTGCTCCAAGTAACCGAAGTTGTAAGATCCTGAGTGGAATTATCAGAGTAAGTTCCAGTTGCACTTAAGTTTTCGGATCTTCCTTTTGCAACACTTGGGCTTGCAGGAGTGATCGTGATGGATTGTAAAACCGCAGCGGTAACAGTTAATGTTGTTGAAGGAGAAGTGATTGTTCCTAAGGTCGCTGTGATATTTGTAGTTCCAACCGCAGCGGCCGTTGCCTTACCTTCCGTTCCGGAAGCATTACTGATTGTAGCTTTGCTTGTGTCGGAAGAAGCCCAGGTAACGGATGTGGTCAAGTTCTGAGTAGAACTATCTGTATAAGTTCCTGTAGCAGTAAAATCTTTGGTCAACCCTTTAGCTACGCTCGGATTTGTAGGAGTTACTGCGATAGAAACCAATTTTGCAGCGGTAACTGTGATATCAACAGTGCCACTGATACTTCCTGAAGTAGCGGTGATCGTAGCAGTTCCAAGTGATCCGCTATTTGGAGAATTCACCTGCTTTTTCGGAGTCGCAGTTAAAGTTCCTAACTGAAGAATAGAAGTCGAAGAGGTGCCCCAAGAAACGGAACCGGTGATATTTTGAGAAGTTCCGTCTGAATAAACTCCTGTCACTAATATAGCTGTGCTTGTTCCTTTTGCGATAGAGGAATCATCCGCAGTTAATTGAATGGACTCTAATACCGCAGCAGTTACGGAGAAAGATACTGTTTCTTCTATCCCGCCTATTTCCGCAGTGATGTCTACTGTTCCAACTGCGATCCCTGAAGCTCTACCTTCAAATCCGGAACCGTTATCCACAGTTGCGATCGAAGTATCTTCACTAGACCAAGTAACTTGGTCTGTGATGTTTTCATTATGACCGTCGGAGAAAATACCGGTAGCTACTAAATTTAAAGTTCTTCCTTTCGGAGTGCTTGGATTAGGAGGAGTGATAGAAATACTTTCTAAAACAGCGGCAGTAACAGTAACATTAGTGTTTCCTCCGATTGAATTCAGAGTAGCTGTAATGGTAGAAGATCCCATATCTTCTGTGGATAAAAATCCTTTGGACCCGGCAGTATTACTGATAGTAGCGACTACCGTATCGGAAGAATTCCAAGTTACAGAGTTCGTAATGTCTTGGTTAGAATTGTCAGAATAAGTTCCAGTAGCGGTGTATTGCTGATTCTTTCCTAACGCTAATGATTTGTTCGTAGGAGTTACTGCGATGGAAACTAAAGCGGCGGAACTAACAGTTAAAGATAAGTTACTAGCATTTAATGAATTGTAAGAAGCTCGGATCGAAGTTGTTCCCGCGTCTACTGCGGTTACGAGTCCTGCGGAATCTATTGTAGCAATTGCAGAACTTCCTGTGCTCCATGTAGTATTTGGATCATTAGTTAGATTTTGGTTGGAACCGTCCGCAAAGTTACCGGTTAAAGTACATTGTCTGGTGATCCCTTTAGGCAAATTATCCGTTTGATTTACGCAAGAAATAGAAATACTGCTTAAAGGAGCGGAAGTAACCGAAAGAGAAATGAGTGCGGTTTTGTTTTCGTAAGTGATGCTGATATCCGCAGCTCCCACTCCCGTTCCTGTAGCTTGCCCACCCGCAGCCATAGAGATAATGTTAGAATCGCTGGTGCTCCATACAGCGTCCGCAGTAATATCTTTATGAGTTCCGTTAGAATACGCAGCAGTCGCCACCAAAGACATGCTCGTAGTTTTTGCGAAACTTGAATTAGGAGAAGAGATCTCTACTCTACTTAATGTAGGAGTTCCTCCACCAGGAAGGAAGAATAATCCACCGCCTCCTTTTTTTCCTGCCGCGAGCCCAACAGCTCCCGTTAGTAAAGGCCAGGCAACACATCCTTGGAAAAGAAGGAAGGAACATGCCAGTGCAGCGTAGAATTTTTTGGTGGGGTTGATTCCGGAGCTCATATTTATCTCTTTCGGTTCGACAGTTGTTATTAATCTACTATCGACCTAATTCTATCGGACGATACATACCTAACTACTATTTCAAGAAAAAATAAATATTACGGATTAGTTTTGTAAGTAAATGCTTACTTCGTCCCGAAGAGTGGGCGGCGGAGTTCGGCCAATTGCAGAATCTGTTTTAATTTACAAAAACATCACTTGAGTAGTGAGATTTTCATCAGGAGCTAGATTCTGCTATTTGCTTCTAAGAATATTTACTCTTAAAAATTCAAAAAACCAACAGAGTTATAAAACTGAAATTTAAAAACAGGCATGTAAGCGAGTGATTACAATACGGATTTCGTAATTCGGACGAATTAGGTTTTTCTAATGTAGTGTTTTGTCCTTAAATTGACACATATGGACATGAAATGTTTTTCCATTTGCGGGAAAGCAAATAAGATCTTGTTCTAGGAATAAGAGACTAACGTGATTTTTTTTTGGAATCGCTAAGTTATGTCCCTACTGACCGAAATTATTTCCGTCAAGGACGCGCAAAGGCCTACAATACACGATCACTGTTTTGGTATTGTAAAACGGACCTATAAAAAAATGTATCAAAGAATCTCCGGTAGTGGTTACTAACTTCACTTCTGCCGGAATATTATTCTTACAAATAGCTTCTTCTTTGGAAGAAAGGAAGTAAGTTCCGAATAACGTACTACTTTGTTTCAGGTTTTTTTCGGGCAAAGGAGGCTTTTCCTGTTGGGTAAGAGGTAAGACGTCCGATTTGTGCACCAAAACTGTAGAATGGCAATAGATGCCGACTAATATCAGGTAAAGAAAGAAACATATTTTTCTTATATAGGATAACATTCTATCTCCAGAGTCCTAGGGGAATAGATTAAAAGTGTGATTTGTTCCCAAAAAGCATCCGAAAACGATTGGAATTGATGGGCCGATTTAGGGCCGTGTGGGCAGTATTTTTCCAAATTTACCACTATTTCGGAAGGGTAGAGCCCGAATAAATAATAGGTCTGATTGAGAGAATGGGTCTGTCCTGCTTGGGTAGTATGATTCGATCTTTCTTCCAGGGCTAATTTACATTCTTTAGAGCCTTGGTACAATCTACAAGGTTCAGGCACCTTTTGCGGATAATTTACCCAGGCATGCCTACATCCTACGGAGAAACATAATATTAATAAAATCGTAATGTATCTCTTAACGGCGTACAATTTCTTCCTCCCATGCGACAGAAGCGAATCCAGGACCATGAACTGCAGCAAAAATCCTATAAGCTACGGGACCGGAGTCTTCTTTTCCGGTTATATCCAGGACTAACGCATATTCTCCTTCTTCTGGATTAGAGATCTCTAATTTACAAAATTTTTCTTTTTCAGAAGAGCGGGGGCAATGATAGATTTTGGGAAATATAAAACGGTTTCGTACTAATTTGATCGAGAGTCCTTCTTTGGCGGAATAAACATCCAATACCAGATTGACCCTTTCGGCTTGTTTGAGCCTAAACTTGTATTCCCAACTTCCTGAGACTAAAGAACTATCCACCTGAGCTTGAAAAACGGAAGATCCATCTTTTTGGATCCTTTCGAATCTTAAAGGTTCGGATCTCCCCATATGGCTGCAAGCTGCTTGCCAGAGGAGGAGTAAGTATATAAGAAAAATCGGATACTTCTTCATTAGTTTTGCTGCCTATACACTCTTACTGGAACGTTATTTTTACCCACGCTCACATACAGATAGTTGATACTTCCGGATGGGACCGAGATCGCGGAGAATATCTGCTGCACGTTGGTTGAATCGGTCAATCCTGCTCCGCTTACTTGCGTCCAAACGTTAGATGCCGATCCTGGATCCGCAGTGTTGGTCCGATAGATACGGATTCCACTCGGATGATCGAAACCTAGGTATAGATAAGATCCATTTTTAACGATCATGGACATGGTTCTGTTAGTGGCATCGCCGAAGTTTGTTATACCGGAATTATCATCTCCAACCACGCTCCAATCTCCGGAGTCACAATCACCTGAGCCGCCGGTCAGAGTAGGATCACATTTCCAAAGTTGGGCCTTTCTATTCGTATCACTTCCATTCGTACAGCCTGTGACTGTTCCTGCGGCTGTTCGTATTGCAGTAGCTTGGGTGTTTTGGACACAAATGGTCCGAGTCACATAAAGTTTTCCGTTAAACTCCGCAAATTGAGAGAATGCCTTATCGCCAGGAGTTAAATCGTAAAGTTTTGATAACTCCAAGGAGAAGTAGTTGTTCGTAGGACTATTATGCCATTTTTGATTCGCTCTTGGTCCTACCTCTACCCAATCCGTGCAAGTATTCGGAGCACTACACGCAGTTGTAGGATTCAATGTATTGGTCCTGATAATAGTACCGTTATGATCCACAGCATGTAATCCACCGTTCGCAGCATAGATCCTGTTATTGAATACGAAAAGAGAGTCCACACCGATATAATAAGCCCAGTTTGGAGAAGAGTTATTATTCACTAATCCACCTGCGGTTGGTCCTCCGAAGTAAGGCATATGGTTGATCAAGAACCTTCTTCCATTACTTCCATCATAAGCGTCACAATTCGAGCCTGGAGTACAGTTACCTGTAGTGCCCGAATCGGAACTATTAAATGTGATAAATCCTAGATCCGGAGCATTCAGGCCACCTAACAGACCACCTACGATCGGTCCTCCTTGGTTACTCGCTTTTGCAAATCCAGGATAGATCCTATTATTTTGTACCACCATTGCAGAAGCAGCTGCAGTTACTGTTCCTGTGATCGTGGACATATCTATGTATTTATAGTTCAAGTTCGTAGACGTATCCGCAGAATAATACAGATAATCGAATAGATAATTTCCTGAGCCGTCAGGAGTTGTCCTAGCCCCACCGATGAATACGTATGGAGTTGTGCCCAGGATACCTGTAGTGAATATACCTCTGCTATTCTCATTATCCGGACCACAACCGCTTGCAAGAGTTGCGTTATTCGTGGTGCAAGAGGTATGTCCTAAAGTCACGTAAGGAGGAACCGCTATGGAATTCTCTCTTGTGGTCGCTGTGTTGGAACTAACGTTAGTGGCATCGCTGTTCTGAGCATTAGTATCCTTAGTGAAACTGAACTGAACGTTTTCAGGAGTATTTCCATCATAACCGAAACGTAAAGCTCCACTTCCCGCATTATTCGGACCGTTATAGATCTTACTATTAAAGTCTATCAGATAACCGAAAGAAGAACCGTTCGGATCGATAGAGATAGGACCGTCCGAGAAATTAACAGGAGAAGTTCCGCAGCCGATGAAGGAAGCTCTGTCTCTAGGAGAAGACTGAACATTCTCCGTAGAACCCGAGTCTCTGATCGATCCCCAAGAAGTATTATCGAATCCGTCTCCGTCCGCGTTATTCGCCGTTATGACTGTATATTGTGCTCCCGTTTGTATCAGGTTATGGGTCACACAAACTTTGGAAGAATTCGCAGGAGCCCCGTTACAAACGATACCGTCTAGGATCTTAGCAGAGTTCACTGTTCCTAAACTGTTTGTTCCAATGAAAGAATAACGTTTTCCGCATTCAGTAGTCGTGCTACATTCAGCGGAGCCGGTCGTATTATTTCCGGATTTAATCGGTTTGGAGAAACTCACAATCACTGAAGTTACGTTGGAACAAGACGCAGCAGTTACCTTGAGTTGTTCCTGTCCTAAGAAGTCCGCATAGTTCGGGCAAGTCAGTGCATTAGGAATCGGAGATAGATCCACGATGGCTGATTTATTCGCTATTAATGTATATCCTGCTCCACTTGTTTGAGAAGATCCTAAGGTTAGGACATATACGGCTCCATTTCCGGATACGGAAGATACAGTAAGCGCAGAACTGCTGGAAGTGAAGTTAGAATTATCCGAACAAGTTCCTGCCAATGCAGAAGTGGAGACTATCTTATAATTTGCAGCAGTTGTTGCAGGGCCGCTTGCCACAGATTCGGAATAAGTAACTTGGATCGTAGTAGGAGTGAGAGACACAACGTTTGTGACCGTTGGAGGAATTAAATCTACTGCTTCTACAGTAAGGATAGTGTTTCCACTTAGTATGCCGCTAGTTGCAGTGATCGTACTTGTTCCTGCTGCGACACCTGTTGCTCTACCTTCTGTTCCGGAAGAATTACTGATCGTAGCCTTGCTTGTATCGGAAGAACTCCATACCACGGATGTAGTAATGTTTTGAGTGCTCGCATCCGTATAAGTTCCGGTAGCGGTAAAGTTTTGTGTTTGGGTCTGATAGATAGTAGGAGTTGTAGGTGACACAGATATCGAAACAAGCTGTGCCGCAGTCACGGTAAGGTTAGAAGAACCGGTAACGGAACCCAAGGTTGCGGAAATACTGGTTGTCCCATTATTCACCGCAGTCAGTAAGCCGTTATTACCGGAAGCATTACTAATTACCGCTCTGCTTGTGTTAGACGATGCCCAAGTTACCTGAGACGTTAGATCTAATGTGGTTCCATCCGAGTAGGTTCCATTCGCCGTATAGTTTACGGTATTTCCTTTCGGAAGACTATAATTCACAGGAGCGATCTGGATAGAATTCAGAACGGCAGATGTGACTGTTACATCCGTCGGTGTACTTTGGATTGCGCTATAAGTTGCGACAATCTGTGCACTTCCCGTATTGACCGCAGTAATGAGTCCGCTAGTTCCTCCTGAATTTCCTACAGTAACCTTGCTCGTATCCGTGCTGGTCCAAGTAGCTTGGATCGTTAAGTCTTGAGTGGTTCCATCCGTATAAATTCCGGTAGCAGTAAAACTTTGTGTTCTACCTTTTGCAATACTCAAGCTTGGAGACGGAGCAATCGTGATGGAAGACAATGTAGGAGAGGTGATGGTTAACGTGCTAGACGGAGAAGTCACTCCGCTATAAGCAGCGGTAATATTCGTAGCTCCTGTATTGACCGTTGTCGCCTTTCCTTGGGAACCGTTCGCATTACTAATCGTAGCCTTGCTTGTGTCTGAAGAAGTCCAGGTAACTAAATTTGTAAGATTTAATGTGGATCCGTCGGTATAAGTTCCAGTTGCCGTGAAGTTTTGAGGAAGCCCCAAAGCCACACTCGGATTTGTCGGATCGATTTGAATGGATACCAAGGTCGCTGCAGTTACAGTCAAAGTTGCGGATCCGGTTTGAGAACCAAGAGTAGCGGAGATTACGGAAGATCCTTGGCTTCCTCCGGATGGAGAATTCATGAGTTTAGAAGGACCTGCGACTAGGTTACCTACTTGGATAACTGTTGTTTGAGAACTATTCCAAGAAACTTGATCAGTAATATTTAATGTAGTGTCGTCCGAATAAGTTCCTATCGCTTGTGCTTGCGTAGAAGTTCCGAGTGCGATTGTGGATTGGTTTAAGAAAACCTCTATCGAAGTCAAGACTGCATTCGTAACCTTGAATGTTGCTACTCCGGAAATTCCTCCTAAGGTAGCGGTAACATTCGTTTGTCCTACATTTACACCTGTGGCCTTACCTTGTTTGCCGCTAGCATTGTCCACAGTTACTACGGATGTATTATTGCTTCCCCAGGTGACCTGAGTAGTCAGATCCATCCAGCTTCCGTCGGAATAAGTTCCGGTAGCGACTAGATCCAAACTTCTTCCTCTTGGAACGGAAGGAAGAGAAGGAGTGATCGTGATCGTTTCTAAAATCGCAGCAGTTACGGTCAGAGTAGTGGATGCACTCGGACCTCCACTATAAGTTGCAGTGATGTTCGAAGTTCCGGTGGAGAATGTGGAAGCGAGACCTCTGCTTCCTGCGGAATTGCTGATCGTTGCGACGCTCGTATTTGCAGAACTCCAAACCACTTGGTTGGTCAGGTCTTGAGTAGTTCCATCCGTATAAGTTCCAGTCGCCATAAAACTTTGAGTGAGTCCCGAAGCCACACTCGGATTCGTAGGAGTGACTTGGATAGAGACTAACGCGGCTGCGATGACAGTAATATCGGAAGAACCGGTGACCGCTCCCAAAGTAGCGCTGACCGTCGAAGTGCCGAGGCTTCCTCCTGTGGCCATGATATTCTTTTTAGGTATTGAATTAACAGTTCCCAATTGGATGACGGAAGAATCGGAAGTATTCCAAGTCACTTGATCGCTTATGTTCAACGTGCTTCCGTCGGAATATACGCCGGTAGCTAATACAAAAGTGGATGTTCCTTGGTGCAGAGGATTTTCATCCGAAGTCACTTGAATTGAGGAAAGAATTGCAGAAGTTACTCTGAAAGGAGAAGTTCCAGTAACACTTCCTAATGTCGCAGATACATTGGTGTTCCCTGTATTCACACCGGTTGCTCTACCTTCTGTTCCAAGCCAATTATCAATACTTACAATAGAGTTAGAATCACTTGCCCAAGTAACCTGAGTGGTGATGTCACTGGAAGAACCGTCGGTGAAAATACCCGTCGCAATCAGATTTATACTTCTGCCCTTAGGAGTACTTGGATTACCCGGAGTGATTGTAATAGATTGCAGAGTTGCATTCGTAACAGTCAATACGCTCGCGGGAGAAGTTGTGACTCCTAATGTCGCAGTTATATTCGTATTTCCTAATGATAAGCTGGTCGCGTTGCCTCTTGTTCCGGAACTATTACTAATTGTTGCTACACTCGTGTCGGAAGAATCCCAGGTGACCTGATCGGTAAGATCCTTAGTAGTATCATCGGTATATGTTCCAACTGCAGTGAAATTTTGTCCTACACCTAATGCGACACTCGGATTAGTAGGATTGACTTGGATCGACAAGAGAGTCGCGTTAGTCACTTCTACACTCGAAGTTCCATTCGTACCATTGATAGAGGCAGTGATCGTAGAAGTTCCGATATTTCCGCTGTTCTGAGAGAACACTTTCATCCTAGGATCCGAATTTAAGGTTCCAATCTGTACGATACTTGTATCAGAACTATTCCAGATGACTTGGTCGCTGATATTTTGAGAAGTTCCATCCGAGTATACACCCTTCGCTTCCACATAAGTAAATGTTCCTTTCGGAATAGATGTATTACTAGGGATCACTTGGATAGAAGTTAGAGTGGCAGAAGTTACCTTAAAGGAAACAGTCGCCGTTTTTCCCGAAAGAAGTGCGGATACATTCGTGGTTCCAGTATTTACACCTGAGGCTTTACCTTCTTGCCCAACCGTATTGTCCACAGTAGCAATTGAAGGATTCGAACTACTCCAAGTGACCTGAGTGGTGATATTCGAACTTGTTCCGTCCGTATAAATTCCAGTCGCAGTTAAACCAAGAGAAGTACCTTTCGGAACACTTGGATTACCCGGAGTGATCGTGATCGAATCTAAAGTCGCATTCGTGACCGTTAATGTACTATCAGGAGAAACAACACTACTTAAGGTGGCGCTAATATTTGTGCTACCTGTAGTCACGGTAGTTGCTTGCCCATTCGTTCCTGAGGCATTGCTGATTGTAGCGATATTCGTATCGGAAGAACTCCAGGCCACCGAGTGAGTGATATCTTGGGTGGAATTATCCGAGTATGTACCTATTGCAGTGAATGCCTGCATTAATCCTTTCGCGACCGTAGGATTTGTAGGATTTACTTGGATAGCTTGTAAACTAGCTGCAGTCACAGTGATGTCTGTAGTGCCGTTGATCGCTCCCGAAGTTGCAGTCACAGTCACGGTTCCCAATGACCCCGAATCAGGAGATTGTACTTTCTGTTTTGGAATAGAATTCAAATTGCCTAGTAACAATACATTAGTACCTGAAATAGACCAGGAAACCTGATCGCTTATGTTTCGAGAAGAGCCATCTGAATAAATACCTGTCGCTAATACGAATGTAATTGTTCCTTTATGAATGGAAGACTGGTCCGCGATCACTTGGATGGAGCTTAATGTCGCAGCAGTCACTTCAAAAGAGATCGTTTGGCTGACTCCTCCAATTGCAGCAGTAATATTCGTAGTGCCAACACTATTACCGGTAACTCTTCCTTGTAGGCCTGCTCCGTTAGACACTGTTGCTATATTGGTGTCTTGGCTAGACCAGGTTGTTTGCGCGGAAATATCGGAAGAAGTACCGTCCGAAAAAATTCCTGTAGCGGTCATACTCAAATAATTCCCGTTAGCTACTTTCGGATTTGCAGGCGTGATAATGATCTTTGTAAGAACCGCGGAGGTTACCGTTGCTTGTGTGGTCGCACTGACTGCCCCTAGGCTCGCGGTGATTGTTGTTGTTCCTATTGCCTCGGTATCTAAAAGACCCTTATTCGTACTATTATCAATGATAGCAACGGAAGTATCGGAAGAAGACCAAGCAACTTGGACTGTGATGTTTTGGGTGGTATTATCACTATAAGTTCCGACTGCAGAATACTGTTGGGTGCTTCCTAAAGGATAAGAATTATTACTAGGAGTGACTGAAATGGAAACTAAAGTCGCATTACTTACTGTAACTGCAATATTTGCGGAGAGGGATCCGAAATCCGCAGTGATATGTGCGGGCCCACCTACCGAAGCGCCATATACTAAACCTTGGCTGTCAACTGATGCAATCGTACTATTATCGGAATCCCATAACACATCCGGATCATTTGTAAGATCCTGATGTGTTCCATCTGCAAAATCCCCCATCAATTTACATTGCCTAGTTGTTCCCTGGGGAAGATCCGTATGGGAATTATCACAAACGATAGAAATATTGGTTAACGGAGAAGCAGTTACTGTCAAAGCAATGGCATCGGTTTTACCAAGGTAATCAATCGAGACATCAGTGGTCCCGTCATTCACTCCTTTTGCTTGGCCTGTGATCAAAGCAGTCATTTGAATAACGGATGAATCTACAGTAGACCAACTCGCGTCGTTGGTGATATCCACATTGGTGTTATTTGAATAGATGGCAGTCGCTTTTAACTGGATACTGGTAGCTTTTGCAAAACTATTCGTAGGGGAAGAAATTTCGATCCGATCTAAAACGGGCGGTCCACTTGGGGTGGAGTTAGGGAAGAATAAAAGACCCCCGCTTTTTTTACGTGCAGCTAGACCTGCAGCACCAATGAGTACCGGCCAAGCAGAACAGGCTCCAAAAGAGAGCAAAAGCACTGAGGATATGATTGCCCGGAGAATATATCTTTTAACCGAAATTCCCATGTAATCGCGCGACCTAAATTAAGAATATCTAATCCTTTCAGATTTCTTCTGCACCGACCCAGATAAGCAGAAATATGTATGTAAGGAAGGGTGTATAACGCATATGTGTTATTTCTGCAACAAGAAAAGCGCTTTTCGGCGACATTTGGCGGAAAAAATTTATTTATAACACGTTTGAAGTTAAACGGACGTTCGTTTGAAAAAGAGAATCGTTGAAATAAGACGTTATATGTTAGATTTTTTTGATATTATGTCTCATAAGAATGAAGTCAAAATCCCTAAATCAAGGAATTAGAATATTCAAATAACAAGATTATTTAAAGTCCGGAAGGATCCAATCTTTGTGGAAAAAGTCATTTTTCACCTTCATTAGATCTCGATTTGGATCAATGAACGGGAGGCTTTTTTTGCCGTTTAGAGAAACTCTTACTTCTGCATAGACTGCGATATCGTCCCCAGTTCTTTTCTTTTCTCTATCCCCCAAAAAATGGGCGAATTGAAGGATTAGATCCGGTTGGGTGCTCATCATTGTTTTTTGCACTTCGTTCAGATAAGATTCAGGCAAAACATATTGGATCTCGCCAGTACGCAAATTTACTACTTGGAAACTTGCGATCCCGTTTTTTTGGATGAGCATGATATGCCAGGCAAATCTAAAACCTTGCTCCGTCCATAGATGGTTTCCTGGGTATAAAAAATGCCTAAGAGGGAAAAATATCTGGATCAAAACATAAAGGGACACTGCCCAGACTCCGAATCTGGAAACAAAACGAGAAGCGAAATCCAGAAGTCTGGTCTCGAAACTTCTTCCCCATACATTCGGTTTTTCTAAAGCACGTAAAATTACGAGCAGAAATTTTGCGGAAAGAAAACGGAAGGTAACCGGAAGTTTATTCCAAATAGTTTTGAATAAATTTCTCAGTTCTCCATAAGGAAAGATCCCTCTTCTTTTTAAAAATCCTCTAACTTTAATCGGCCAAGTCGGAGGAAAAAATAATAAAGTGGAGAAGATCATGATCCAAGGAAACATTCCTATAGGGAAAAGCCTCCAGGTCAAAATGTGAAAGATCAAAACAAAACTATAGGCCCAAGGTCTCAGATTTTTTTTCAAAAGACAGAATGGAACAAGTAGATCGAAAAATAATCCGGCATAACTAAAAACATAACCTGCAATTGGATAAGAGAAAAATCCACCGATCACTGGAAAATCGGTATTCCGTACTAACCAAATTCTGAGGGGCTGAGCGGAGAACAACCAATCAGGGACTAACTTTGCTAAACCACCGAAAAAGTATACGCAACCGATTTGGAATCTTAGTATCCATAAGGACCAATTTGGGATTTTAGGAATACTCCATCTTCCGTTTCGATAAGCTTCCAAAAAATGAGATAAAGAAAAACAACGATCTGCAGGGATCCAAAACAAAAGAAAGAGTAATAGGAAAATTAGATAATAATGATTCAGGTAAGTGGAGACATCTAAAAGATTAAAATAAGAAAATCCCAACCAATAAATGAAAATTGATGTCCTGTAAAGAACTCCAAGAGATATGAAGATCGAGGTGATACATAATATTATAAAAATAGAATATAGTATTGGCCCGGGGGCTACTCCTATCCAGGAAAAACCGAAATGTTTAAAATGAAAACCGGGCTCTAAGAAATATTTTTGTACCCAACCATAATAAATATAACGAGCCGAGGTGAAAAATAAAAGAATACCGAAACCGAATCTGAAAAATCCTAAAGACAAAGCAGGAGATTGTTCGAATAGTTCGGACTTATACCGATTCCAAAAAGACAAATTTGATTCCTTTTTATATTTATTGAATGGATCGAATGAAACCATTCCCTAGATCTATCCAATTACCATTCAATTTGTTTTTTCCCAATCGAGCAAGCATTCCGGGAACTTCTTCGAAGTTGGATGGAAGAATTTCTTCCAAATGAAAAATTCTATCTCCATACTTTTGACAATTATCAAACGAAGCAGGATGAGCTCCTTCAAAGAGTAATTTTTTCCCGCCTTGGTTTTGAGTTTGTAACGGATGATCAAAAACATAAACATCTCTATCTTGAGAGATTGCATTAGATGCGGAAGACAATGCTCCACTTTTAGAAGGAGCTTCCATTACTAAAAGAGAAGGTGAGATCCCTGTGATAATCCTATTTCTTTTTGGGAATGCATATTTTCTGACTTCGAAACCTGGCGGACATTCGGTGATCACTAAACCATTGACAGAAGATTTCATTCTTTTATACAAATTCCTGTTTTCATAAGGATATTCTTTTTCCGGCCCGGTACCCATCACTCCTATCACAGGAATTTTTTGATCTAAGGCTTGTAACATTGCAGCTTTATCCACTCCTAATGCCAAACCGGAAACAATACCGTCCAGCCCGAGAGAACTTACGAAATCCGGAATTAATTTAGAATAATATAATGTGATTGGAGAAACTTTTCTTGTTCCGACTACTGCTAAATAAGAAAGTTTCAGAAGAGAAACATTTCCGAAGCAGAATAAATTGGGCGGAGGATCGTAAATTTCTTTGAGAAGAGAAGGATACTCCGGATCAAAGTAAGAAATAATCTCTGCCCCTAACTTATTCAGGGAAGAAGAGTAATATTTGGAATCGAATTCTACTTTTTCTTTCAGATCCTTGGGAAGTATTTCTTTTAATTTTTCCAGAACCTCCGATTTAGAGAGGCTCTGGGATAAAAATCTAGATCTAACAAGGATTTTGTATAAGCTTGGAGAAGAAAGAGAAAGAAAATCCATCTAGGATCTACTTATTAATTCTCGGGGGATTCCATTTTATTTAGATTGTTAATTACGTTTTTATAAGATTCGTTTTCGTTTAGATCTTCTTTAATGAATCCGTCTTTTTTGAGACCTTCTATCGTATTTTTTAGATGTAGATAGATATCTTTTGCTTCTTGCGCTTTGCCGAATCTATATAAAAAATTCCCTTTTGCGAATAACACAGGAACATTTCGAGGTTCTTTCTTTAAGATAGAATCCAGAAGAGTAAATGCCTTCTCTTGGTCTTGGAATCCTGCATTGATCCCTTCCCATGAAGAATCCGCCATAGAGGAATCAAAATAGATGAGAGCTAACTGGTATGGAAATCTTGAATCTCTTATATCCTGTCTGGAAAGCGACTGGAAGATCTCGATAGCTATCTGCCTTCTTTTCGGTTCCCAACCTCTATCTTTAGAAGCGTTTGCATAAGATAATGCTGTTTCAAAAAGAAGCTGCTGGTCCACAGGCATCAGAAGTTGTGCCTTATCGAAATAGGGCAGAGAGGACTCGAAAAAATGAACGTCGGCACCGATCACTTCCGTTTTTCCGGAACCTTGTTCTTGGATTGCTTTATTATAATATTTGGATGCTAGATCATAATCACCGATCTTCATATATCCTTGAGCGATCTTCCAGCTAAGAGCGCCTGCAGATCTGGTCTTAGAAGCCATTTCACGGATCTTCTTCTCTAATTCGATGATCTCGGATTCGTCCATATTTAAACGGCGTTTCCAAGCTTCCAGATCCTCTACTGTAGGAGGTTTTGTATTCTTTCCTGAAAATTTACTTAGGTTCTTACAATCGGAAATCAGAAATACAAAAAGAAGAAGGAGTATAATCCTCATTTGATTCCACCTCGGGAAGAAATCGTATTTGAAATACCATGTCCGAAAATTGTGCGGATGGTCCACGGAAAATCCTGAAAATAGAATTTTTTTGAAAATAAAAAAGGAAGGTTAGAGGGGGAAGGGAGAAGGTATAGTCCTTCTCCCTTTGTAGATTAAGCGTTGTCTCTGGAAATTCCAGCGATTACTAAAGCTCCACCTAGAAGACCCAGATCTTTCAAGGTATTGATAGTGGAAGACATATCTCCTTTGATCGCTCCCGGTAGGTGTAGAAGAGCAATGTAAATTCCTAAAAGTATCGCTAATAGGATCATCGCGAGTTTGGTTTTTTTATTTATAAAAATGCTGACCGAAGCTGCGATCATTGCCGCTCCTGTTACATAGATCCAAATAACTCCGCCTGGGACAGGGACCATTCCAGCCATTTGGCTTCCGGCTACAAAGTGGTTCAGTCCAAAAAGTAGGAACGGGACAGCATACACATATTTCCCGATTGTTTGCATAAAAATTTTCTCCTCGAGTTTGATCGAAAATTGCTTTCGCAAAGCGACCGTTAATTAGTATGGAAGATCCCGCCTCACGCAAGGAGAAAATGGATTGGATCTTGGAAAAAAAAATGATCTACCCCAAGGTTGGAGAATGGTCCAATCCGAAGATTTACAAATTCTGATCCAAATGGAGAAAACAGTTTTTGGAAATTCTTCCTGGTCCAATTATTCAATCCAGAGTCATATCGAAAATCATCCGGCCTGGATCAAAGAAAATACCGGTTATGTATTTTATTTGGATCTAATTGATTTTTCCGAATTATTACGAATAGGGATCCTTCCCGAAAAACGTAAAAAAGGAGAAGCGGGATCCATTCTAAAAACGCTTTGTGATCTATTTCCCAAAACCATTTTAGAAGTTTCTAATTTGAATTCTTCCGCTATTTTGTTATATACTAAATTAGGTTTTATGGAATCGGGAAGGAGGAAATCTTATTATGGTCCGGGAGAAGATGCTATCTTAATGGAGAAGGTCCGCTAGAATGGAAACGACTTTTTGATCACTCGGATCTGTACTAATTGTTGGTTCGAAAATAAAAAGTACAATCTCACTCTCAATGGAAAAGGTTTTTTCCAAAATCTGAATTCTTTCAAATTTACGTACATTCCTAAATTAACTTCAGTATAACTACTTTCGGTCGGGATCCAATGAAATGCGTTGGATTGTACCGTTCCTTTTTTAGTGAATACCATAATATCGGAAACGTATTCCGGATCATCCGGAAATTGCCCCTGATGAAAACCGACCAGGTCCATATTTTTTCTTTTGATATAATCCATTACCTTTCGTTTAGAACTTCCGAGTGGCAATTCTTCCAATACTTCTCTTCTTAATAAATAGGAAGAAGTCTCCAGATATGGATCTTTCAGAATATATAAGAATATTATAATGAATGCGGATAAAATTGCGGTCCATTTGATCGCGATTTTATGGGAAGGTTTTAGTTTTTCAGCAAAAGTACCACGCAACTTGCGCCCAATCCTTCGGTTCTGCCCAAGGCTCCCATTTTTTCGGTAGTAGTCGCTTTCACTGAAACACAATCTTCAGGAAGTCCTAATAGATTAGAAAGAGAAGATTGTATTTTAATTCTATGAGGAGAAATTTTAGGTCTTTCTCCGATTAAAGTGCAGTCGATATTGACCAAACTGAAATTTTTCTCTTTAGCAAGGTCTAAAGTTTTTTGCAAAATCAATTTGGAGTCCATATTTTTAAGAGAAGGGTCAGTATCCGGAAAATATTGTCCAATATCTCCCAAACCCATCGCTCCCAAAATAGCATCGGCTAAAGCATGTATCACTATATCTGCATCCGAATGACCGATAAGTGCATATTCCGAATCGATGACTGCTCCGCCCAAAATTAATGGGCGAGAGTTGTTTGTTTCCAGTCTATGAAAGTCTAATCCTTGTCCTATTCTGTACATTAAGTTACTTATAACTCACTCCCAGCATTCTTTGGACTGCCATTCTTCCTTTTTCTACAATTTCAGGATCTAACTTAATCTCGAATTGTTCGTATAGAAGTGCATCTTTAATTTTTTCTAATGTAATTCGTTTCATATGAGGGCAGGTCCTACAAGAAGAAACAAATTGTCTATCAGGGAACTCGGATCTTAGATTATCTCCCATAGAACATTCGGTCACTAAGAAGACATCTTTTGCTCCCGAATCACGGATATATTTGGACATCTGAGAAGTGGACCCGGCAAAATCGGAAACTTCTACAACATCCGTGTTACATTCAGGGTGAGAGATTACTGTTACACCGGGCCATTGTCTCCGAACGGAAAGAATGTCCTCCGCAGTGTACATCTCATGTACCATACAACGCCCAGGGAAAGAGATAATCTTTTTGGCGGTTTGTTTTTGCACATTCCCCGCAAGGTATTCATCAGGAAGAAAGATAACGGTGTCGCTATCCAAAGAATTTACGATTTGGACTGCGTTTGCAGAAGTGCAGCAAATATCAGTTTCAGCTTTCACTTCTGCAGTGCAGTTGACATAAGTCACTACCGGAACTCCAGGATATTGGCTTTTTAATTTTTTAACATCTTCTCTAGTGATACTTTCTGCAAGAGAGCAGCCTGCTTTTAGATCAGCGATGAGTACCTTCTTCTCCGGAGACATAAGCTTTGCAGTCTCCGCCATAAAATGGACTCCGTTAAAAAGAATAATGTCTGCATCCGTTTCCGCGGCCGCCTTACTCAGATAAAGTGAATCTCCGAGTATGTCTGAAACTCCGTGAAAAACATCCGGAGTCATATAATTATGCCCTAAAAGAACTGCGTTTTTTTCTTTTTTGAGACGGTTGATCTCCTGGATGAGGGGAAGTTTCTCCTCTATCTCATGTTCCATGTAAGTGGATTCCAGGGATTTTCGAATATCCTCTATGGTTTTCATTAGGCCCCCAGCCAGTTTTAGGCGGTTCTATCTCTTTTTTAATTTCGACTCCTAAATTTTGGAGTCCGGCAACCTAAATGTAAAATTGCCGAGAGAACTAGGTTTTGCAAGTGTTTATAATCCGTTTAAGGCCCAAAACCTGTCAGCGGTTCTTTGGACCCCAAGTTTTTTGCCTCTGGCCGACCGTATCTTAAAATAAATTGACAGAAAAAGAAATACCGGAACAAATACGAAGTTATTCCTAAAAATCATCCATAAAGGATTGGTATTAACCCAATGAAAAAAATCTCTGCTCTGCTCCTCGCAGGAGCTATTGCATTTTCGGTTTCCAACTGCGGCGAAAAAGTTGAAGTCGAATACCCTGTTTTTCCTAAATCAAAAGAGGGACGCCAGCTTCAAAAATTCCTAGGCTCTATCCGCAACGTTGGATTAGCAGTCGAAAAACCCCAAAAAAGTCTTTGGGAAACCGTTTTCGGAGCAGGTTCCAGCTTTATCGATCAAATGCCTTCTAAAGTTTTCGAAGCTTTTGACAAGGAAACTTATTACAAACTGATCGACCTTAGCAAAAGAGCTGACTCTATCAATGAGGCTTCTTTAACTCTTACCGGAATTACTAAAAGTCGTGTGAAACTCGGAAACCAATTAGGTGCTGAGGCAATTCTTCATATCGGTTATCAAAAACCATACACTGAGTGTGGAAGCGAGATGATGGTAGATTATGGCGCGGCTGCATTGAAAGTGGGTGGAGCAATCGCTTCTATGGCAACTGGAAAACAAGTTGATACCGGAAGTGGACCTGTTAGCAAACAAACCGGTATCCGTTATATGCTTATTCCTCTAGATGCTACTTTAATCAAAGTAGAAACTGGAGAAGTTAAAAAGGCTGTGGTTTCTAACCCTGCAAAAGTTGATGCAGGAGTTGGTAACTTAGATTGTCCTTCCGTTCTTGACTCTTTCGGAAAAGCTTTAGACGAAGCTGCTCTTTACATCAAAGACAGACTTTCTCCAAAAGTTAAAACCGAGTATATCAAAGTATTCAAAGACGACGAAGATCCTGAAGTTGCAGGATACCTTGACGACGGATACCAAGAGATCACCGGAGAAACTCCTAGCTTCAAAAAAGCGAAAGAGAACTGGGACAAAGCTGATAAAAAAGCTGGTGGAAAGTCTTGGGGAGCAAAAGCGAACCTAGGAACTTACTACTTCCAAGCCGGAGACTTCGAAAAGGCTATCAAATATTACGAAGATGCAATGAAACTTACTGGAGCTGACAAGAACTACGTAAGAGAACTTCGTAAACGTGTAGAAGCGGCTGCTGCCGTTGATGACACTGAAAAATAAGAAAGTAAAACTTTCTTTCGGTTTCGAGAAAAGCGGGCGGATAACGTCCGCTTTTCTTTTATGTAGTGCATTCTTCTTGTCGGATTGCAGCAGAACGAAACCGAATTTAGAAGAATGTTCAGATGCTCAGATCCATATTTCCAAATTGATTGCGAACGATGAAACTATGGAGAAGGGTGTTCAAGCCTTAATGTTAAGATCTATACTAAAGCCTGAGACCAGCGAAGCGATTATCAGAAGTTGTGTGGAGAATAAAAGTTTACTCCAAGTACAATGCGAACTTTCCAAGGAAAAGTTTTCAGATCTCCAGGAATGTAAAAAACACGCTCCGAAGAGGGCAGAAACTGAGGGTTGAAGCTTAGTTTTTGGACTTCTATTTCCGGATTGAATAAACCGGAGAAGTCTAAAGTTTTGTAAGTAAGACTTCTTATGGCAAAGTTAAAATTAGTACAATTGCCTGTTCCTCCTCCTACAGCCTTTGCGGCTACAGGAAATGTCCCATTGGCTGCCGGCTGTTTGGCTGTTTCCGCTCGGGAGAATGGCCTGGAAAAAAAAGGTCTGGAGTTAGAAGTCCTAGATCCAGATATCACTGATAAAGAAGGTGATAGCCAACTTGCAGACAGGATCGCAAAGGATGAGCCTGAGTTTTTGGGTTTCTCACTTTATCTTTGGAATACCGAAAGAAGTCTTCATCTCGCAAAAGAAGTAAAACGTAGATCTCCATCCACTAAGATACTCATTGGTGGACCTGAAGTGAATCCGGACAATCCGTTCGTTCTCTCCGAAACAGGTTATGATATAGCAGTTTCGGGAGAAGCAGAGCATACATTCTTTGCTCTTATGGACACTCTTCTTAAAAAAGAAGATCCTAGAAAATTACCGAATATCGCAGTCAGAGAACTAGATGGAAAAATGGGAATGTTTTCTAAAGAAGAGAATGCTTCCTTTCCGCTGACTAGCTATCCTTCTCCTTATTTACAAGGGTTTGTACCGGTGGATCCTGCAAGATCTACTTATTTGGAAACTGTAAGAGGATGTAGATCCCAATGCACTTATTGTTTTTATCCTAAGAGTAGCAATGTATTAAGAACTTTAGATATACCTGAAACGATTAAACTTCTATCAAGTTTGAAAGATAAAGGAGCCAAAGAATTAGTATTCTTAGATCCGACATTCAATCATAGACCGGGCTTCGAAGAATTTTTAGATGCGATCATAGATGTGAACTCGGACAGATCCATGACTATGTTCGGAGAATTAAGATCCGAAGGAATTACGGAAAAGATAGCGGACAAACTTGCATTGGCCGGTTTTAATCGGATAGAACTCGGTATGCAATCCATCAATAAGGAAACTTTAAAACGTGTAAAACGTTTTGGGAGTCCTGAAAAAGTGGCCGAGGCCGCTAGAATGTTGGCTGATAGAGGAATTGAACTCCTGCTCGATTTGATTATCGGACTTCCTGGAGATACTCCGGACGATGTGATGGAAGGGATCGAATTCTTCTATGGACATGGACTGGGAGAATGGGTCCAAGTATTTCCGTTATCCATTTTGCCTGGGACCGCGATGAGAAAAGATGCAGAGTCGGAAGGTTTGGTATATCTTCCTAAACCTCCTTATAGAGTCATCCGAACTCCTAATTTTAGTGCAGAAGCACTTAGCTCTACATTATTCCGTTCAGAAGATAGATTGGATAGAAGGTTGGATGAAACTCCTCGAAGCCTATTGTCCGATCCTGATCCTTCAGTTTCAGATATATTCTCCTTTTCTCCAGGGCTTGCCGAAAAATTCGGATTGGAAGATTTTTCAATCTCAGGCGCAAGGCACGTTTCTATCTGGTGGAGAGGAGATAATTTAGAAAAATCTAAAAAAGAATTCTTTGATAGATTGAATTATAGATTCACCAAAGATCCTTTTGCAGTCACTGATCTAGTTTTATATCCTAAAACTTCTTTCGATCCTGACTTGATTACAGAGATCATGGAAGAATTTTCCAAGGTGCCGGCTTCCTATCTTTCTCGTACACTTGCTCACCGAGGAGAGAACATGCTTCATCGGATCGTTCTTGTTCTTCCTCATGGGATTTCTTTTCCGTTAGAATGGGTTTCCGAGATTAGGGAATATATTCCTGTTTTCCAAGAAATGGAATGGGAAGAAGCAGCCCAAAAATCAGTAGAACTCGGAGGAGAATTCCCGGGAGCTAGGATCATTTCTAAAAATGAGAATACCTCTGCGTGGAAAATCCTAAAAGAAAATGCAGATCCTGAATCCGTAACGTTTGCAGATAGAGTTTTAGAAAAACGCTGGTGTTGGGAAGTTTTAGGTTATTCTGAAAAATAGAATTTATACTAAATAATCCGATTTATACAATACTTAGATTCTTCTGTAGTTTTTCAAAAAATCGACTCCTGACGATTTTATACAATTTTTCTCCCATGTTTACGGTTAGGATCTCTCCATTACTGGAGAATGAAATGTTGAACAACCGTAAAAAAGTATACGATTTCCCTCATAAAGCAATCCGTTATGGGATCTCGAAATTAGTACAAGAATCAGGCAGGACTGATTACTCGGATCCAAAAGATGTACTCCAACTTTTAGAATTAGGAAAAGAGATCTTTTTAATGTTAAAAATCCATGCAAGAGATGAGGAAGGGGTGAGTCTGAAACATTTAGAAGAAAAAGATCCTCAAACTTCTCTCAAAGATAAAGAAGAGCATAAATATCTGGAAGAAAAAATAGAAGAACTGGAATTTCTTTTAGATCGGATCAAAGAAGAAGGTGAACAGGCTCAGTCGATTTCCGAAGAATTTTATATAAAACTAATTCGTTTCCAAACGGATTACTTCTCCCATATGACTAGAGAAGAAGAGGAAACTCAAATTAGATTACATTTGTACTTTTCAGATGCTGAATTAGATGAACACCAAAAAGAGATTATGAGTTCTCTGGGTGGAGATGAACTGAAAATTTGGGCAAAATATCTAATCCCAAATGTTCCAACCCCGATCAAAAATAGATTCGAAGAAATGTTAAAAACTTTCTCCTGAACTACGGTATTGGTTTATAATAAACCGAGTAACTCACTTGATTTTTGGGCGGAATTCCTGTAAGATCTTTCTATGAAGTCGGATAAATCCGAGGTATTAAAAGAATTCCGCACTCTCCCCGGAGTGGGCAAGGTAATCGCAGAGGATCTCTGGAATTTGGGGGTTCGTAGTAAATTAGAACTCGCAAAATTGGATCCTGAAAAATTATACGAAGAAATTTGCGAATACCAAGGTACTAAAGTAGATCCATGTATGCTGTACGTATTTCGTTGTGCAGTATACGTTTCAGCGACTCCCGATCCTGAACCGGAAAAAATGAAATGGTGGTTCTGGAAGGACAAACAGCTTGCCTGATATGATCCGAATTTCCTGGAGTCATAAAGAATCTCCCGAAACTTATACGGTTCTTCCTGGAGAAGAATGTGTAATTGGAGTTCAAATCAAGGGAAAAATTTCCTTAGGCTCAGGCAAACAATCTAAAACTCTTGCGAAGGCTGGGATTACCGGGATCTTAAGAGGACCAAGAACTTTCATCTCCGAAAAAGATACAAAATCACTTTTAGTTTATATTTCCCCCTTAGTTCTTTCCAGAATGATCTCTGTTCCAATGGACCAGATCAGCGATTCAAGTTTATCTTTAGAGGATCTGTTTTCCAAAGAGTCGATCTCTGGATTGATTGCAGACTGCGAAGAAGCAGATTGGAAAGGGGAGGAGGCCTCTCTTACCTTGGAAAAATTTCGGAACCTTCTTCCTATAAAAGAAGAAAAAGAAAAATTCTTACCGGAAGCGGTTCGAAGGATCAAATCCTCACTCGGAGAGATAGGGATCAAAGGTTTGGCAGAAGATCTTGGTATAAGCCAAAGCAGTTTAGAAAGAGGTTTCAGGTCAAGAGTCGGTCTAAGTCCGAAAGAATATGCAGGACTTGTACGTTTCAGAAATATATTCAGATTTTATAATTCTTCTTCCAATCTTACCGAATTGGCATTAGAGGCCGGTTATTATGACCAAGCTCATTTTATCCGAGAATTTAGGAAGAAGACTGGCTTTAGCCCGAAACAATGGTTTCGCCAGAATATTAACTCCGGTTCAGATCTTATTTTTTAGAAAAGAATTCTCTTTTGACTGCGGGGTGTTTTCGGATCAGATCCAAGGATTTTGCGATCAGTATCTTAGCTTCCGGGGAATGATTCCAAACATTTAATCCGGATGGATGTGGTAACGGTATCCAATCTAATTCCACTCCGTAAAAATTTTTCTTAAACTTTTTACCGATGACATCATCTAGTTTATACTTTTGATTCTCCACCAATTGATCGATCGCGAGTTTGCCTATCGGAATGATCAACTCAGGCTGGTTGAATTCCACTTCGAAACGAATGTATCTGGAACAATTTTGTACTTCGAAAGGATTCGGCTTTCTATCTCCACTTTTTGCTTTGCCGGGAAAACATCTACAAACCGCAGCCATATTCACTTTGGATCTATAAACTTCTTCTTCTATCCCAATAGATAAAAACCATTTGAATAAAGTTTTACCCGCGGTGTATGCGAATGGTCTTCCGAATTTTTCTTCGTGGATGCCGGGGGCTTGGCCTATGCTCATAATTTTTGCGCCAGGAATTCCTCCTTGCACAGGATTGCCCACCATGTCCGGACAAAGTCTACAATGAAGTAATGTTTCTATATGTTTTTTAAATTTTTGAGAATCGGTCATCGCCAACGGGTCAAGGCGCTAAAAGTTTCCAAGCTTCTTTGGAAGTACTCCCTACTCGGATCAGACTTTTTAATTTGGTAAGTTCTAAAATTTTATTCACTTGAGAAGAAGGAGAGAAGACTGCGATGCCTCCCTTGCCACTCTTCACTAATCTGGAATGTGTCGCCATAAAAACTCCGAGCCCGGATGAATCTATATACTTCACATTTTCCATATTCACTAGAAGGTAAATGAACCCTCGATCGAGTAGATGAAAGAATCTTTCTTTCATGATCTGTGCAGAGTATAAATTGATCTCGCCAGAAATTTTCACGACCACTGCTTCCTTTGGAAGACCTTCCGGAATATTATCCTGATCTAGGAATACGCCCAGCTCGGGTGCGTCATGATCAAAATCTTTACTGTCCAGGTTCCAAGGAGTATCTGCCATAATTATTGTTCGCTTATTTTTACCGAATGCGAAGACTATCGAATTACTAGCCGTTTCTGCAAGGATTTTATCCCGTTTTTTAAACGATCTAAGAGTCTTCTCTTACTCCTTCTGAGATAGAGAATTTATAGATCTTTGCATTTAGTCCGAATTTTTGGAAATATTCCTTTTCTAATTTAGAAAATAAGTCAGAAGATCTGCCTTCTTTGTCCAGGACTAGAACACAACCTCCGAATCCTCCTCCTATCATTCTAGCGCCTAATACATTTTCAGAACGGAACCATTCTACTATATAATCCGTTTCTTCGCAGGAGACTTGAAAGTTTTTGGAGAGTGATTCGTGGCAAGAGAATAGTTCTTCCCCAACCTTCTCCGCATTTTTATCCTTTAAGGAGCGGATAACGTTTTGGGCTCTGGATCTTTCTCCTAAAATATGAGTGGCTCTTTTAAATTCGGAAGGAGTCAGCCCTGCCCTTTCAATTAGAAGGAAGTCTGCTTGGCTTAAAGTCCGGACTTCAGTCGAAAGTTTATTACATTTTGAAGTCGCAGATTCTACTTCCTTTCCTCTGTCATTGTATTCACTTTCCTTAAGACTATGTTTTACATTCGAATCGATGAGATAAAATTCGTAACCAGGAAGATCCAGACTATGGTAAGAATATTCCAGACTTTCCGTATTTAGAGAAATACAAGAAGAAAGTTTGGCCACTGCGATCACGAACTGATCCATGATCCCACAATTGACTCCTACAAAATTATTTTCTGCGGCTTGAGCGAGTAGCGCGATCTTCTCCTTTGTAATGTCCCAATTGAAAATTTTAGAAAGTGCATATGCGGTTCCAACTTCTACGGCCGCGGAAGAAGAAAGTCCGGCTCCTTGGGGAATGTTTCCTGTAAAAGCAAGATCGAAACCTTCTACCCTTAAATCTAATTTAAGAGCTTCCGATATAACTCCTAGAATATAATTTGCCCAAGGTTTTTTTTCGGAGTAGTTGAGATCGTTTGTTACAAATTCGGATTGGAAATCCAAGGAATATAATCTAAAAGTCCCAAGCCCATTTGTTCGGATCGCAAAATGTGTTCTGAAATTGATTGCAGCAGGAAATACAAGTCCTCCCGCATAGTCCACATGTTCTCCTATGATATTCACCCTGCCCGGGGCAGAGAAAAAACGAATTGGGCCAAGACTAGGCGCGTCTGGAAAAATTTCGGATAGAGAAGAAGAAAGATTCTCTCGGACAGAAAGAGTCATTCTGGAAAATAAAATCTAATACTGAATACTTACAAGGGATTTTGGAAAATTAGAACATTGAATTATTTCGTTTTTCCTTGCTATTCCAATTAACATAAGTAATTTGTCTCGGATGTCCGATTTTGAGGAATACCGATGGCCTTTTCTTTAGAAATAAACGATAGATTTGCCTCGGAGTTTGCAGATCCCAAAACCTACGAACTCTTATTAAAAGAGTCAGGCCTAAAATTACAAAATCTTCTCTCCGGAAAATCTCCTGGTTCCGAATTTTTGGGTTGGGTCCGACTTCCTCAAGAGATCCAAAGAACAGAATTAGAAAAAATTCATTCTGAAGCCCAAAGACTTAGAAAACAATCCGAGACTATTATTGTGATCGGGATTGGAGGTTCTTATTTAGGAGCCAAGGCGGTTATCGAAGCTTCAAAACCTTATTTCAAAACCCCAAGTTTAGGATCACCTGAGATCGTTTATGCGGGACATCACTTAGATGCACGTTATCATTCCGAACTTTTAGAATATTTAGAGAATAAAGAATTTTCAATCAACGTGGTTTCCAAGTCCGGAACTACTACCGAGCCTGCTCTGGCATTTCGTTTACTTTGGGATCTTGCCAAAAAAAAATACGGTGCCAAGGCAAAGGATAGGATAGTTGCAACAACCGACAGCTCCAAAGGTTCCTTGCGTAAGATGTCGGACGAGTTGGGATTTGCGACCTTCTCCATTCCGGATAACGTAGGTGGAAGATACTCGGTTTTAACGCCTGTCGGACTATTTCCGATTGCAGCCTCCGGAGTAGACATATTTTCATTTTGGGAAGGGTTCTCTGAGGCAGCCGACTTTTTGATTTCGGAAACTTCTCCGCATAAAAACCCTGCATGTATTTATTCGGCTTACAGAAATCTATTTTATAGATCCGGAAAGAAGATAGAAGTAATCGCAAATTATAATCCTTCTATCCGAACCCTTACCGAATGGTGGAAGCAATTGTTTGGAGAGAGCGAGGGCAAACAGGGTAAGGGTATTTTTCCTGCTTCTGTGGAATTGACTACCGATCTGCATTCTCTTGGGCAATATTTGCAGGAAGGGGAACGTAATATTTTCGAGACGGTTCTTTATTCCAAAAACACAGGAGCAAAAGTTTTGGTTCCGGAGGATGGCGATGATCTGGACGGGCTCAACTTTTTAGCTTCTAAAAATTTAGAAGAAGTAAACTTACAGGCATTCCTTGGTACCTTAGTAGCACATTCGGAAGGCGGAATACCATGTTTGGAGATTTTGTTTCCGGACACAGGACCTAAAAGTCTAGGCCAAATTATGTATTTTTTTGAATTAGCCTGCGGAGTTTCGGGGAATGTGCTGGGCGTAAACCCATTCGATCAGCCTGGAGTAGAGGCTTATAAGAAAAATATGTTCGCATTACTGGGGAAACCGGGTTTTGAAAATTTAAGAGAGTTTCTTCGCAAAAAAGGAGTCTAAGCTAAAAGATTTCTTTTTCGTTTATCATTTCGAAAAGGTTTTTCTAAAAGCTTGACAGAGTTTCATTCAGGTTTCGGATTAGATTCAGTATGGTCCTAAGAGGAAAAAAACTAAGGTTCGTCTCGGCTTCCTTAGCCTTAATTACTCTATTATTCTTTATCCATTCCGGACCATCCAACAGCCCTTATCCCGGGAAGAAGTCCGACCAATCACAAATAATCGTCGGACAAGAGACCGATATAGAAGAATTAAGCGATCTCGCCGAAACCTCCGATCCTTCGGAAACGGTTTGGGGAGATTTTTTAACTTCTGAGATAAACACTCCAGGTCTCTCTAACTCAAACCCTTCCCGCCAGGATAGGTTTCAATTCCAACACAATAAATTATTATCTCAGCATCTGTTGAATATTCCTCCACCATCTATCTCCTAATCTAAGTTTCGAAAGCCAGTCATGGCCCTAGCCGTACTCCGCTTTCAGCTAAGCGTTGTCTAGTCTTACGCTCAAAATAGAATTTTTGGAGATCACATCGTAATATTTTCCCATCCAATATAGCACCAATTTAGCCGGTCCCAGGTTTTGGGCTCAGGTTCTTCTCCGGGGACCGGTTTCTTTTTCAATCTCAGATCTATAAAAAAAGGCAGACAGGGACCTCAATCTCCCGATACTTTTGCGGGGAGCCAGAACTCCGTAAGCGGATGGAAATAGAATTAGCCAAAAAGGAACGTTTGGTCCGAGGAATGGAACTCGGAAAAAAGATCGTCCTTCATGGAGTGGTACTTTCCCAATATTATAAATCCAACGTGGAGAATTATCTACGTTTCTGCTTGGAATATTACCAAAAGACGGATATTCTTCCTCCTTCTCTTTCCCTCATTTATTCCCTATTAGAAATGGCCTTCAAAGAGAATTGTAGGAACTCCTACTTTATGGAGAAGGGCTGGGATCCTCTCAGCTCAGAATCATTAACCGAAAGAGAAGCCGAATTCGAGACTAGTTGGGACTTCTCAGATCCATTAAAATTAAGGAATAGATTAAAAGAAGAAGGTTCTATACTCAGGACCACCATCCACCATTCCGGTTCGGGGGTTTCCTTAGAGATCGCAAATTTAGCTCCGATTACTTCTGAAGCGGAAGAAGCACTAACCGAATATCTTTCCAGAGCAAAGTCCTACCAAGATCTTTCAGAATACTACGAAGATTATCCTTTCGACGAGGAAGGGAGAGAGATAGGGATCGCATTAGCAATATTACAATTTAAGGAAATAGGATTGGATCCGAATCTTCTTAGATTTGATACCATGGAAGGAGAACATGTCTTTAGATTAGAGATCAGTTTTGGCGAGGAATATCTTTCTCTTAGAACAAAATTGGAAAATGACGAAGATGTTCGACCTTTTCGTTTCCATTCCCAAGCCGAGAAGGAAGGAGAAACCATTTCCCCGTGGAAGATCTCCGTTTGTAAGATTTGCGGAAGAACTGTGGATGATAGGATCTTCTTTCATACCGTTCCTCCAGATGTGGTAGCAAAAGCGAAAGATCTTCCATTTACGGAAGAAATTTGTGCTTGGTGTTTATCAGGCTACCTGAAGTTATAAATCGGATCCCGATCCTTCTTATATTATAAACATGATTTCTTCGACATATTATCCTCCTAAACCTATACGTCTTTTGGGTGACCGTATTGAATTGGTCCCTCTTTCTTTAGAACATGCGGACGCGTTGACGGAAGCTCTTCATGACGGAGAACTCTGGAAATTATGGTACACTAATATTCCGGAACCTGAAGGAATGAAGGCCTGGATCCAAAAAGCGTTAGAAGAACAAGAAGCAGGTCTCTCTCTTCCATTTGCAGTGATCCGAAAAGAAGATTCAAAAATTTTAGGAACTACAAGATATTTGAATATAGAAAAGGATGCTCGCAGGTTGGAGATTGGAGCGACATGGTATCCTAAATCGGTCCAAAAAACTTTTGTGAATACGGAATGTAAACTTTTACTTTTGGAACATGCCTTCGAGACCTTGGGTTGTATCGCTGTGGAATTTAGGACCCATATTATGAATTTATCATCCAGAAAAGCGATTGAAAGATTGGGTGCAAAACAAGACGGGATACTTAGGAATCATAGGATCAGTAAAAACGGCGCCTTAAGAGACACCGTTGTTTACAGTATTACGAAAGAAGAATGGCCCACCGTCAGGGGAAATCTTTTGTTTAAACTAGGTAAACCTCAGGTTTAAACAAATTTAATATTATTTCCAGTTTTCTAAAACTCCGTCAATCACACCGTAAATTTGTGCCTCAGTTGGAGTAAGCCAAAGATCCCTATCAGTATCTCTTTCCACAACTTCCAAGGGTTGGCCGGTCCTTTCGGAAACGATACGATTGATCTCCTTCTTATCTCTTTCGATCATAGAAGCAAAAATCCCTATATCAGTCGCTTTTGCTTGGTAAGTTCCCGGAACATGAGGTTGGTGTAACATGATCCTACTATGCGGGAATGCGAATCTTTTACCTTTTGTTCCTGAAAGGAGAAGTAGTGCACCAAAACTTGCGGCCAATCCCATACAGACCGTGCTCACATCGTTCGGAATTAGATCCATAGTATCCAAAATAGACATACCGGAAGTATTCGCACCTCCGGGGCTATTGATCACAAGAGTGATATCCTTTTCCGGATCTTGATTAGAAAGATATAATAGACGTTCCACCACATATTTTGCAGAAGAATCATCCACCTGTCCCCAAAGAAAAATTTTTCTTTCTTTGAGTTGGTTGTCCTCCATACGGAGTCCGGGAAATTGGATCGGTTCTACTAAAGTATCAGTCATTCTATTCTCCAATCAGGAAGCGATTGCCATAGGTCCATGTAGGACTTCCAACCAATCTTTTCTGTCCGATTTATTCAAAAGTTGTCTGCGTAATAACTCTCTACTTCTTCTCAAACGGTTTTTCAAATTACCGATTGGGATCCCTGTTTTTTCAGTGATCTCTTCGTAGCTCATCTCGCCGAAGTATCTCAGGTTCAAAAGTTGTTTTTCTTCGTTAGGAAGTTCTTCCAATGCTTCCAAAACTTCTGTTCTCCAAGTATCTCCGGAGCGAGGAGCTGCCCTGGTGATCTCAGGATTTAACTCAGTACCGAGCAGATCTTTTTTTCTCAAGATACGATCCGAATGTTTCAGCACCAACCTTCTGAGTAAGAATGGAAATGCCTCCGGCTGCCTCAGGGATGGAAGAACTTTCCAAGCTTCTAAAAATACTTCTTGGCTTAGATCCTCTGCCTTGGATTGATCTCGGATCCTTTTGATAGCCTGACTACTGACGTATTTTTCGAAACGGGTCATCAACTCCGTCCAAGCCGGTTCTTCTCCTTTGGAAGCTTCTGTGACTAGTACTTTAAAATCGCGCATATCTGTTAGAGGGTCCCAGTTTCCATTTTGGGGTGTACGGATCTAAACTATTTTTGCATTTTTGGGACTACTGACCCTGGTCTAGATTTCGGAAATTTTGTTGTGATGCGCGATGTTGGAGTTCCTACAATCGCAAAACGGGGGCGACTCCTGACTTTGTCAGGACCGGGCTCTTCACTTCAATCAGCGAAGCACCATAACAAATTCGTTAATTTAAAACTTTTTTCCTTATAATGGCGCATCGCCGGATTTCCGCTGCGATCCCTGTCGCTTTAGTAGCTCTATGTTTCGAGTTTGTTCTCGGGCACTGGTAAAAGGCAACCGCAGGGTGGGGCCCACGTTTATTTCGTGTAGGAGTTCCTACATAGATTTAGGAAGGAGTGTTTTGTTGACGGAGGGAGGATTTTGTGATATGGGGAATGAGCTCTCCCACAAGCCACTCCCCCCAATCCCAAATGCAGGGTGGGGGCCACGTTTAATTCATGTAGGAGTTCCTACGAAATCCCGACTTTATTTTGATTCAAAACCTTTGCGGTCTTAGCGCCTTCGCGTAAAAATAAAGGATCGGCTAAATTGGCAAATTAGGAAAAGTTTAAAATATGAGAATCAGCTCCGAACATAGGCCTTGGCCAATTCCTAAACAAAGTTGGAGAATGAAACAGATTTGGCATGATCTATTATTCATTCATTGGCCTTTGCCTGTTTCCATGATCCGACCCTTCGTTCCTAAACGTTTGGAAATTGATACATTCGAAAACCGAACTTGGATTGGAGTAGTACCATTTCATATGAGTGGAATTCGAATGAGAGGATTACCTGTAATGCCGATTGCTTCTCGTTTTCCTGAAATTAATGTTAGAGTGTACGTTACTTTGGACGAAAAACCCGGAGTATATTTTTTCAGTTTAGACGCGGAAAGTTGGTTAGCAGTGAAGGTTGCAAGGGCTTTCTATCATCTTCCTTATTATCTGGCGAAATTTAAGGTTACTGAAAAGGGAAATAGAATTTCGTATCGGTCCCAAAGAACTTCTTCTAATCGCAGATTTTGTTTTCAGGCGGAATATGAACCGACTTCGGATGTTTTTGGGGCTAAGAAGGGAAGTATAGATTATTGGTTAACGGAAAGATACTGTTTGTATGCTAATAATAAAAATTCTTTATATAGATGCGAAATTTTGCATGAACCTTGGCCGTTACAAAAAGCGGATGCAAACATTATTCAGAATACAATGGCTGATCTAGATGGGATCCAACTCCCGGATATAGAACCATTATATCATTTTTCTAAAAAAATAGAAGTATTGACCTGGGGTTTAGAAAAAGTTTAAGAAAGAATTCTATTCCTAAACTCTATCCAATCGTTTGAAAGCCGGTCCGAAAAATCAGTATCTTTATATTTCTCATAAAACTGTTTTTCACCCAGATCCAGAAACGTACCTGGGAAAATTTTTCCACCCAAACGATTTTGAGCAGAAAGTTTACGAAATGTGTCTGCAAGATCATAAGGTTTGTTCGGTTCTAAATCGGAAAGACATTCTGCCTTCATCCAGGAAAGTCCCAGATAAAAATATCCTCCCGCCGTAAATCGAACCAAATCGTTATCCAAACTTAATCCTGTATAATTTGTATTTTCAGGAATTTTAGATAAATATAATATACAATCGAATTTTTCTTGGTCTTCTTTGTTTGGCCAAGGGTTAAAGTTTGGTTCTGGGAAAAGAATAAAATCAGGATTTAAGACCAAGAAGTTATCTTTCAGGCTCCAAAAATTTTCGATTCCTGTACGAATTCCTCCGCCGGTCCCCAAAATTTCAGGAGCTTCTAAGGAAAAGTGAAGTTGAAAGTCTTGAAAACCTTTTAACTTTTCCTGTATTTTTTCTCCGAAATAATGTAAGTTCAAGATCCCGTCATTTACTCCCCAGGATTTTGCGTGAAATAAGGAATAATAGATGAGAGGAATATTATTTATTTTTAAAAGAGGTTTAGGAAGAGATTTCGTCCATTCTCCCATTCTGGTCCCGAAACCTGCGCATGGAAAGAATGCCTTCATCCTAGAGTTTTTCCAAGAATAGGCTATTATCAGATAATTCTTTTTTTAGAAGATGAAAGAATAGGAATAGTTGGTCCGGGAAAAGTCCCACTTGCACGATCTCTAATAGATTATCCAAACAGCTTAATACACTTTGTCTGTATTTATCCTGTTTCTTTTCCGCTACCAACATAAAATAAGATCCAAGTGCCTTATAGGATCTTTGTAAACATTGTAGATAATAACATTCTCTTGGTTTTTTAAATCGATTATCGTTTAGTTTTAAGAAGAGCAGAAAAAGTCCCTGTCTCATCGCGAATGGGATCGGCCTATATGCATCGTATAATAGGCTCGCTATATCATAGAATGGAGTCCCCATTCTTGCATCCTGAAAATCGATCAGGGTTAATTCTCCGGAAGAAGAAAGCATGATGTTTCGAGCGTGAAAGTCCCTGTGACAGAATACCTTTTCTTTATATTCCGCTAAAAACCCGGAAGCTTCCTCCAGGAAAAAAACAACCTCAGGTCTGAGTTTGGTCTTAAGATTGAACATCTCGGAGAAGTTTGTATATGAAGAAAATGTAAACTTATTCTCGAAATTCAACTTTTCATAATCGAATTCACGAGTGGAAACGGGAGGTTCCGGTCTAGTCTTTTGAAGAGAGACCAATAATTCCAAAGATTTTACCAAGAAGGTTCTGTATTCCGCATCGTCTTGGATGGAACTTAGATCGGAATCTCCTTCGTCGGAAAGGAGCATTAGTTTATTGAATACGTCTGTCTTATATATTTTAGGGACTTTGAAGCCGTGGTGTTCTAAAAAATGTCCAACTTCTTGAAAGTCATGTTGAAAGACTTGGTCTTTACACAGGATCTTTGTGGCACCGTCAGGATAAATTGCACGATAATATCTGCGTGCGGATGCTTCCGGGTTGAGTGAGTCTATCTTTTCAGGAAACTTTCCGTCTATCGCAAGGAAGCGAAAATCTATCTCACTTAAAACTTCGTTCATAGCCACGTATGGCTAGTTCTACAATTTGTCCGGAAAGACCAAGCGGAATTCGGTGCCTTTTTCCGGCTCAGAATCGATTTCTATTCGTATCCCGAATACATCAGCGATCTCTTTTGCAACGAACATTCCAAGTCCTGTACCTTGGCCGGTTTTTTTGGTAGTGAAGTAGGGTTGAAAGATCTTATTCAAAATATCTTTGCTCATCCCGACCCCGTTATCCCTGATCTTGACCATAGGATGATGGTTTTTTTCGCCCACGGAGATCTCTATTCTTCCTTTATTCTCCGTTGCATCCGCAGAATTTAAAAAGATATTAGAGAATAAAAGGCTCAATTGATCAGCATTAGAATGTACTGCTGTTTTTTCGGGACTTCTATCGAATACAATCTCACAATATTTTAAACGAGTGGTCTTTCTAAAAACTTCTATGACGGATTCAACTACTTCGTTTAGATCCAAGTCTTCTTTGTCTCTACCTGAATCCCCCGGTTTTCCGAGTTGTAATAAGTTGAAAGTTAGGTTCTTTAATTTCGTGATCTGATTCCAAGTAACTGAAATTGCCTTATCTTTGATAGGCTCATCCGCATCAGGAAGTCTTGCTACTTCTATAAAACCTTGGATGGCAGTGAGTGCATTATTGATCTCATGGCCGATACTGGAAGCGATTGTAGTTAAGAATGCTCTTCTTTCGGCATCGATGAGTTTTTCAGAGATAATATTCTTTTGAGTAATATCTCTCGCGATACCGGTATAATAAGTTTTCCCGTTCAATTCGTATCTACATACGGAAATATCAAAATTAAATTTTTCTCCACTTCTGCTAATCAGTTCTGCATTATGTAATCTAGCGATATTATGATCCGATTTACGGCTCATCAAATGAGCGATTCTTTCCAGATACGCGCCAGTATTTTCATCAGAGATCAGAAGAGTGATTTTTTGCCCCACGATTTCATTTTCATCGTATCCGAAATTTCGGACGGTGGCTTCGTTTGCACCTCGGATAAGAAGGTCCTCATCGAGAGTGATCACACAATCCCCGGTAGTTTCTAAAATTAAACTATTACGATAATTTAAATCTTTGGATTGTTGTGCGAAATGAGTTTTTTCCCGGACCGCTTTTATGATCTTTTTAGATTTTCTATCCCTATCTTCTTTTTCTTTACGAGCATTCTCAAGTGCGGCTAAAATATTCTGACGACTGACAGGTTTGGAAATATAATCAAAAACCCTATTTCTAAGAGCTTCTTCTGCAGTATGGAGTTGGGGATTTCCTGTGATAAGTATGACCGGAATATTAGAATTATATTTTTTGATCTCTTTGGCGACTTCTATCCCGTCTTTGCCGCCCATTAGAATATCGGAAATTACAATATCTACTGCATGATCTCTAACGATTGTCATTGCAGACTCAAAGTCTTCCGCAAGAAAAACATGATATCCTTCTCGAGAGATTACACGTTCTAAAGCGGTTCTGATTTCCGCTTCGTCATCAATGATCAATACATTGGGATTTTTTTCCCTTGTCATAAAGTTTTAAAGAATAAGTTCATCATACCTTTCCTACAGGCACTCGGACAGTGACCTTGGTACCTTGTCCCGGATTGGATTCTAAGTGAATCGTCCCGCCGTGATCAGTGATGATACGTTGAGAGATAGTCAATCCTAGTCCAGTCCCCTGTTTAGTTCTCCTTGTCGTATATAAAGGTAGAAATGCCTTCTCTGCGACCTCGGCGTTCATTCCTGGACCGTTATCTTGAATGGTAAAACTCACCATCTCTCCGTTCAAATATAATTCTTTTCGTGCGGAAACTTGTATCAATGGAACGGCCGGTTTATGTTCCATTTCCGAAATCGCGTTAACTGCATTCACTAGACAGTTGATCAATACTTGTTCGATTTCCTGCCAAGCAACATGGATCTGAGGAAGTTCAGGATTGGTAACCCGTTTCAATTCGATCCCATTCTTTTTACAACTTACCTCGATGAGTTCGCAGGCTCTCAGAAGGATAAAATAAGGAGAAACCAATTCTTTCTTTCTCGGAGCTCTTCTTCCCAAATCCAAAAGACCTTTGATCAGATCTCTGATCCTTAAGGCGGCACCTTCTATTCTTTTATAAACTTTTTTTCTTTCGATCGGGTCAGGATCTTCGTGTTCTAAAAGATCTTCTAAATATAATAAGCTGGATTGGAGCGGGTTATTTACTTCGTGAGCGATACCGGCTGCGATTTCTCCGATAGATGCAAATTTTGCGGTCTCATATAATTGCCTGTCCAATACCTTGGTTTGGGTCACATCCGAGAAAATTAACATAGCCGCTACAGGGAAATCTTGGTATTTCTTGAGTGGAAGGAACTTTATAGAAAAGTAATTTTCTTCTTCCCCCAATAATACCATGGAAAAGTCCAGATAAGCAGCTCTTTGTGTGCGGATACATTCCTCTAATTTGACTAAGATCCCTTTTTGAGCTTCTTCCGGGAAAAGAGAAGGAAACTCATCGTCCACATCCACATTTAAAAATTGGAATAAATAAAATTTCAGAATAGGGGCTACTTCCAAAACTTTTCCCTGAGGATCCAATATTACGATCCCGTTATTCATGGAGGCGAATAAGTTCCGGAGTTTCATTTCGGAAGCACGGATCAACTCTTCATTCTTCTTTTGTTCCGAAATATCTAAAAGAAGTAAGATTGTTCCGATCCTATTCCCGTAATCATCTTTCAAGGAAGAAGAAGCTAATAAAAACGGAACCTCGTGTCTGCCTCGGATCGTTATCCTTGTCTCTGCCCTGGAGCCCAAAAGGATCATGTCCATTGCTTCCGGCTCTAATTTTAGAAGTTCCCTTACTTGGACACCTATGATCTCTTCTTTAGAAATTCCTAATAGAGAACTGATATTATTATTCACATAAGTGATAAATCCTTCGTCGTCAGTGGACAAAAGGGGAACTTCTAGGGAATTTAAGAGAGCACCCTGGAATTGTAGGATTTTTGCAGTTTCTCTTCTTTGTTTTTCTATCCTTAAATATTGGAGAGAAGAAAGAAGATCTTCCACTATCTCGAAATACAGATAGTTTTCCCCGGAATCGAACGCCATATTCTCTCTAGAGATGATCTGTATCCCGCCGATAATTTTACCTTCTTCTCGAATGATCAGACTTAAGGATCTTCTGAAATCTTTTGCGACTAATGCTTCTTCCCATTCGGGATAAATGTTAGAACCGAATTCATAAATATGGAATTGTTCTTTTCCATCCAAGAGAGTTTCGAAAGGAGATTTGGACTTTTTTTCTTCCCAAGCGGTTTCTAAATTTTTTCTCCACTTAGAATCCAGATCCGATTGGATCAGTATCTGATCTGCACCGTCTTCCCTTCTATAAAAACCCCAGACTAAACTATAATGAGGATTTTCTTTAAGTGTATCACATATCTTTTGGAAAAGAGTACTTTCAGAACTCAAACGAAGAGATCTTAAATTTAATTTTAAAAGTCGAAGGGTTCTTAAGATACTTTGTAAATAATATAATCTGAGTTCAATTTCTCTAATCTCTGATCTTTGGTAGATATGAAAAATTAAAGGTGAATTAGGAGTTTCCGAGAATGCGTTGATCGTAAAGTCGGCAAGAAGAAGTGATCCATTACTTTTTCTCAAATTCCAAAGAAGAGAGATGCCAAGTTCTTCTGCTCCGGTCCCGTAATTTCCGATGCTGTCCGGGCGAGCGAGTAAATTGCTTAGACTAAGGTTCTTTAGTTCGTCCGGATCATAACCTAAGATAGAGCATGCCTTAGGATTCGAGCCGAGTATATTATAACTCCCAGGCTCTAAGATCAGAATTCCTTCCTGGGCGGGAAAGAAGGCCTTTTCTAAGAGTAGAACTAATTCCCGGTTCTTCATGAATTGTATATAATATCGGAATTCCGCATCGTAAAATTGATTTGGATTCCTTGCTAGATTCGACTAGAGAGGGAATCATTGACCCAATCTATGGATTTTGTATACGAACTTTTTCTTCGAAATTATACCAGGCAAAAAATTCGGTTTATGGAGAAGGAGCTGGGATTTCAGCGCCTGCAACTTGACCTCGGTGGACACAAAATTTTCTTCTTGAAGAGACCTTCTGCCCAAGGATCGAACAAAACTCTTTTTTTCATCCATGGACTTCTGGATTCTGCCACAGGTTTCAGGAGACTGGCTCCTTTTTTACGAAATGACTTCAATCTTTTAGTCCCGGATATTCCCGGTTTCGGATTAAGTCCTCTTCCCAAAGTGAAATATCTGTACCAAGTTGATGTATTTGCGGACCTTCTTTACAATTCGATCCGCAAACTCGCGTTAAACGATGTTGTTTTGGCCGGACATTCCATGGGATCCTTGATTGCGATGATGATCGCAATGCGTGATTCTCAAAAAGAAAAGAGGATCCAGAGACTTGTGCTACTCGCTCCGGGCGGAATTCCACACCCACAAAGAGACGAAATGAGGAAGTTACTTTTTCCTTCCAAAACGGAAGAGATCGAAAGGCTTCTTACTGCATTATATCAGGAGAATGTTCCGGAATTGGGTGGTATCGCCAAAAAGGCGCTGCTCAGTCAGTGGAATAATTTGGCTCATCAATTTTTAACGGAAAATACTTTGGACAGGGAGAAAGAAATTTTTCTGGGCAAAAAACTTTCTGCAGTTTCTCAAAAATCCCTGATCATATCCGGGACAGAAGATCCGATCACAGATCCTCCTATGGTAAAAAAATTACATTCCTATTTAAAGAAAAGTAAACTGGTCTGGATTCCAAACGCGAAGCACGCTCTTCATATGGAAAGACCAAAGGATGTCGCAGAAAAGATCAATTCTTGGCTTTGAGGGTCAATATTTTAGTTACGTTTATACTCCCCGAATAGGGGAGGGAACCGTTTATTAAACGAACTCGTCATAGTTTGGAAATAAATTATATATTAATAAAAGATAATACGCTTTTTATCTATTTCTCCCATTGGAAATTTTATCTCGGAAACATAAAAGACAGACACTCGAATTAAAAAAAATCGTGAAAAAATTTCGCATACGTTTGTTCCGGAAAATATGGATCATCATCATATTTTATAAAATTGAAAAAAATCTTCCTACCGTCGTCCGAGTTTTTTGAAAAACGAATATAGAAATTAGGATCGAAAAACCGTAATACAAGGGGCCGGTCGGCGGATGAAAATGGAAAAAGTAAAAATCGCTATAGTTGAAGACAATTCCGAGTTTGCTCAGACCTGTGCAAACACTCTCTCTGTGATGGAAGAAGTGGATCAAGTGGAAGTGTTTTCTTCTACTGAGGACTTATCACAAAACCGTCGAGATAAATTTGATCTTGTATTTATGGATATCGTCCTTCCTGGTAAATCCGGGATCGATTATATAAAAGAAAGATCCGATTTTGATAGCGACCCTAAGTATATTATGCTTTCCACGTTAGATACTGACGATGCTTTGATACAGGCAATGAAGGCAGGTGCGGTCGGGTTCGTTCTCAAAAAAGATCTGAAGGACATAAAAGAAGTAGCGAGAATGGTAATGAGAGAAGGGGGAATACTTTCTCCCGGTGCTGCAGCTAAGGTGATCTCCTTTTTCAGAAAACCTCCCACAAAGGAGACACATTCTTTAACTCCTAGAGAAAAAGAAATTCTGAACCATATTATCAACGGTTATAGAACTAAAGAAATAGCGCGTAACTTTGGAACAAAAGAAGGTACGGTTCGAATTCAGATCAAAAGTATTTTTAAAAAATTACAAGTGAACTCTAGAGTGGATCTGGTTCGGAAGTATTCTCGTTTCTAAAAAGCCTACTAATCCAAACGGTCTAATTTTACTGCGACAGTAAACATTAGTTCTCGTGACACCGAAAGATTAGTTTTAAAGGAATGTAAAATAAAAACTTAGCTAATTTGAAATAATAGGGAAACTTGCTTTCATCGGATTGTTACTAGTGTATGGTATACGACATGATGGAGATCCGAGAAACGGAATGGTCCGAAGCTCTGGCTCGTCTCGCCGTGGTAGTTTCCACTTATAAACATGTTGGAAGTACTACGGATCAAGTCTTTCTGGCTTGCGAGTCATTATGGGCGGATTGGGACGGCTTCGAGCCTACTGGGCCTGATTGGTTACAAGGTTTTGAGGAATCCATGGACGAAGGAGAAATGCAATATGCTGCAAACTCCTTCTCTCAAGTAAGATCCTTACTTAGAGAAAAATTAGAGGAAGTCAATCATACATTCGAGAACGGAGATGACTCTGCAATTGGCGGTTTGATCTTAGAATTGTCTGACGGAATATACTCTTTATTAAACGGACCTGAAGAACCTGATAAAACTGTAGAATCCATACTTATAGAAGCAGAGAAACTTTTAGAAATACTTTTAGAATCTAACGATCTTAAGTTTCCTGAAGATGAAAATTTATCCACTATCGATTTGGAGCTGATTTCCGATCTGGGGGAAAGAGAAATTTTAAGAGAATTGATCTCCGCTTTCGAATCCGCTGTAGAATCCAAACAAAACGGAAAGGCATTATATCTTTTGATGTCCAGGATCTTTATAGTTCACTGGAGTTTTTACAGACTAAGAGTGGCTTGATTAGAAAATTATAATTTAACTTACCTTTTTCTTTTTGTTTCCGCTGCCAGTCGAACCTCTTCCCTCAAATTTTCCGCCTCTTGTTGGGAAATTCCTATTTGATCCAGCATGAATGTTTCGAATTTTTTTCTCCAAATTTCCAGTTCATTGTCTCCCTTAAGTTTTGGGACGTAAAATGGTTCCGAAATAAAGAACTCAGCTTTAGAGAATAGTTTGGGGACTGGAGTTCTGTCCCAACTTTGTACGATCCTATAATGATCGTATTTAGCATAATAGGATAATATAGGAAATCCGGTCATAGAAGCTAACTGAATGATCCCAGGTTTGAGGGTATAAACCGGGCCAGTAGGACCGTCAGGTGTGATCAAACTGATATTTCCTTTTTTTGCGTCTTGGACCAATGCTTTTAAGGCGGCGGCTCCCCCTCTTTTACTGGAACCTCTTTTAGGTCTCATTCCGAAATGAGAGATCACTCTTGTCGCCAGCTCCCCGTCCTTGGATTGGGATGCCATCGGGATCACCTCTAGGCCGTAACGTTTTACGTAAAATTTATACGTAAAATCTATAACGAATGGGATTTGATTATGCCAAAGAGATAGAACGAATCCTTTTTTTTGAAGAAGTAACTCTTCCGACTTTTTAGGGATATTGATTTGAGTCCAACGAACAGTTATATAAATAATTTTTAATATTGTTGTGGCGATGAAGGAAGCGATTGCGATCTTCATCGCCGATTTCTCCCTTGGAAAAAAGGTAATAAAAAGAGCCAGATGGATGATAATGCAAGTCCCATACTGTCTTTGAAAACTTCTGAATCCAGATCCGGTTTAGGATTATCTAAAAAATTATAAAATCCCCAAACAAAATATCCTATCCCTATCGATTTTCCTAAACCGGCGATTAAGATCCTTCTGCCGGGATCATGAAAGAAAGAATACCATTCCGTGGAATACAGAAGACTAACAGTTAGATAAGTCGGGATCCAGACTTGTGGTTCCGATTTTATATAACTTAGGCCCGCAAACACGATCCAGGTAATTACGGTTAGAAACCTAAAAAAACCGGATAGTTTCTTTTCCATGGTTTTAGGGGAGGATTTTCCCCGGATTCAAAAGATTTTTTGGGTCTAGAGCTTTTTTGATCATTCTCATGACTTCTATCTCGGCAGAAGAACGAGAAAAATGTAAAAAGTCTTTTTTCAAAAGACCGATCCCATGTTCAGCGCTAATTGATCCATGATGTTTTTGTAATAGTTCGAACATGGAAGGATCTACTTTCTTACATTGTGAGAAAAACTCCGTATCGGAAAGGTCCTTAGGTTTTACTATATTTAAGTGAAGGTTTCCGTCACCTATATGGCCAAAAAGTGCGATCTCGAAGCCGGGATATTTGGAAGAAAGTAAAGCCTGCATATCTTCCAAGAAAGGATTCATATTCCTAAGCGGGAGAGATATATCGTTTTTATGAACCGTATAATCTATGGAAATAGATTCGCTGATACCTTCTCTATATTTCCAAAAGGTTTCCGCTTGTCTTGAGTTCTGAGCTAGGCTTCCGTCGGAAACATAACCTTTTTCCATAATGGTTTCTAAAAAGGAGAATAGTTTCTCATCATCAGATTCTTCAGTGATCTCGAATTCCATTAAAACATAGTATGGACTCACTTCTGAGAACGGATCTGGAACATGTAAATGATCCATCACCTTGTCTAAACAATATTTGGTCAGAAACTCGAATGCCAGAATAGGCAAGGACATATTATGAGTTTCTTTAAATAATTCTAATATAGAAGGGAAATCAGGGACTGCAGTGAAAAGTATACGATTGTCTGCGGGCTTTTTGGTAAGTTTAAGAGTACATTCGGTGATGATCCCCAATGTTCCTTCGGAACCTATGAATAAATGTTTAAGGTCATAACCAGTATTGTTTTTTAGGATCTCTCCGTTAAATTCAAGGATCTCTCCCGTACCTGTAACTACTTTCAGACCCAAAACCCATTGGCGGATCAGTCCATAGTGAACCACTCTTACCCCGCCTGCGTTAGTCGCTATGTTTCCGCCTATATGAGAGGAGCCTGTGGCTGCGAAATCTACAGGGAAATAAAAACCTCTTTCTTCCGCTTCTTTATGCAGATTTTTAGTGATCATCCCTGCTTGTACGGTTAAGGAACCGAAGAATGGATCGAAATCCAAAACCTGATCCATCTTAGTAAGGGAGATCACTATTTCTCCGGACTTAGCTACCGCTCCACCGGCATAACCTGTTCTTCCACCGGATGGAACGATCTTGATATCATTCTCGAATGCGAATTTTACGATTTCCGAAACTTCTTGGGTGTTTTTAGGGAATGTTAGAATTTCATAATCCGGAACATATACTTTTGTTCTGTCCGTTCCGAAAGAAAGGAATGTCGCCTGATCCATTTGGGTTTCGTCTTTGAAAAAAACCCTGTCTTCTCCCAATAGGGATTTAAGTTTATTTTTATTTTCTTGGCTAATACTCATATTTATTCCGTGAAGTTCATTCTTTCGATCTGGCTATCCACAGGCTTCTCGCCTTCTACTCTTTCTCTTTTGCGATAGATACCGTCGGAAGAAAGTAATCTGGCTTTAACATTGTCCCTGATCTGAACATCTAAGATCTTTTTGATCCTATCTTTATTTTTTGCATCTAAGATAGGAAATAGGACTTCGATCCTTCTTTCAAAGTTTCTAGGCATACAGTCTGCGGAAGCGAGGAAGGTACTCTCTTCTCCGCCTGAAAGGAAATAATAAATACGTGTATGTTCTAAGAATCTACCTACGATGGAGATCACTGTGATATTTTCCGAAATTCCAGGGAGCCCAGGTTTTAAACAACAGATCCCTCGAATGATCAACTCTATGATCACTCCGGCCCGACTCGCATTATACATTGCTAATATAATATGAGGATCGACTAAACTGTTCATTTTGAAAATGATACGCGCAGGTTTTCCGGCCTTTGCATTTTCAGTTTCTTTTTCGATCAGAGTTAAAAATACGGTTTTTAGATTATGTGGAGAAGCCGCCAGCTTGTTCAAAAAGGGCATCTTTGCATAACTAGTGATAGTATTGAAAATAGTGGAAACATCTTCAGTAATATCTTTGTTAACGGTGAAGAAACTTAAATCCGTATAATATTTACTGGTTGTGGAGTTATAATTTCCGGTTCCAAGGTGCACGTAACGTACCAAGTGTTCTTCTTCTCTTCTTACGATCAGAAGCATCTTACTGTGGATCTTAAGTCCTACTACTCCGTATACTACGTGAACTCCTCTTTCTTCCAGTTTTTGGGCCCATTTGATATTTCGTTCTTCGTCGAATCTTGCCTTTAACTCAACAAGTACCGTAACCTGTTTTCCGTTTTCGGCTGCCTGCCCTAAATATTGGATAATAGGCGAGTCCCCGCTTGTACGATATAGGGTCATCTTGATCCCCAAAACTTTCGGGTCTTCGCTAGAAATCCTAAGTAGATCTTCGATCGCTCCGAAAGATTGGTAAGGGTGATGTAATAATCTGTCTTTCTTTTTGATTGCTTCGAAAATTTTCTCAGGAGATTCGAACTTTAAAGTGGTCTTCTGCTGGAAGAATGTATATTTGAACTTGGAAGTATGTTCCAGTCCGTAAAAATACATCATATCACTAATATTTAATATAGAAGATACGTCAAAGATCTCATGATCTTGTAATTCCATGAGTTCTTTTAGGGTGTTTCTTACGAAAGCGGAAGTTCCTTCGTAAATGTCCATTCTTACCGCGTCTCCCCAGATACGGTTTCGGATCTCCTTTTTCATAGTAATGAGAAGATCCTTTACGGAAGCTTCTTCGTCTATGGAGATGTCCGCATCTCTTAGTATCCGGAAAGGATAAACTTCTTTTACCGTCATTCCATAGAATAAGTCATCCACATGAAGTTTGATGATCTCTTCCAGAGGGAAAAATCTTCTGGTCTTACCTTCTCCCTTAAGCTGTAAGAATCTTGGTAATACGGACGGTACTTGAACCACTGCAAACAGGTCTTTTTTTAATCCTGTTTTTTCATCATCTGCGGTAAGAACGATCGCTAAGTTTAAGGATTTATTAAGTATATGAGGAAACGGGTGTGATGGATCTATAGAAAGTGGAGTTAAGATCGGAGAAACATCTTCTTTATAATAATGTTTGATATCTTCTATTTCATTTTTATTTAATTCATCCGGATTTAAGATGAGATGGATCCCGTTCTCTTTCATTTGTTCCAGAGTATAAGTTAGGGTTTCGTATTGAACATTTACGAAATTTCTTACCTTATTGGATAACTCTGTTAAGATCTCGGAAGCTCTTTGACCATTCAGACTTTTTTCGTCGTTACCTTCGGCTAATATGTTTCTCAAACCTGCGACGCGGACCATATAAAATTCGTCCAAATTTGATTCAGTAATACATAAAAATTTCAGACGTTCCAGAAGCGGATTTTCAGGATCGTTCGCTTCTTCTAAAACCCGCTTATTAAAATCCACCCAGGAAAGTTCACGATCAAAAAAGATATCGGAGTTACCGATATGGATCGGTCCCTTATTTCCGTTTCCTCCGCTTCCTAAGGTTTGGGTTTCGGGAGATTTTATCTTTTGGGCCACTAATTTAGTCCTACTTTCTTCTGGTTTAAAATGGACGGGCCGAGAGTCAAGTCTGCTTTTAAGGGCAAAAGAAGCGGATCCCTAAGGATAACCGCTTCTTCCTTGTACGTTAACTTATTAGTTTTCCTGTTCCTCTTTCATCGATCAAATAAGGATTTCGGACTTCTTTTGTTTTAGAGATCCAAACCTTTCCGGTTTTAGGACAAATAAAAGAATAGAATTGTAATTTAGGTGCTATCTCTTTTAGAGAAGAACATAACTCTGAATATAAAAATTCCTGCTCTTCTCTCGAGCTCGCTTTCTCCAATAATTCTGCAAAGGTCAATGACTTAGCATATTTGATCCTTTCTTCTCCGGAACTTTCTTTGGCCTTGCGGATCATTTCGGAGAGCCCTTTCGGATTTGTTCTTTTGTCATCGCCTGAAAGTAATTGTTCATGAAATACGACAAGCCTTTGGAATAATCTCAACTCTGAAGATTCCGCAGCTACCGGAGCGGAAACTGAAACCACGGATGCCGCGGCTATGTATGCGAATACGTTGCGCATAAAATTCTCCTATATTATAAAAATTAAATATATTTGGAGAAGGTTCTAAATGATAAGTCGGATCGTATATAGATTGGAATCGAAGGCGGAAATATGTAACGGTGCTTCCGAGTCCGAGAAAGAAGGTGCAGATTCTGAATGAGAAAGTAGACCTAAATTTTTCCAGTAGGTGGAGGCAGCTTCCGTTTCTATTCTTTCGGATTCTTTTTCTAAAACTACTAAGTTAGAAAGAGCAGAATGAGAGAGCTCTAAATGAAAACTTTGTTTGGAATGTTTTGTTCCGGCAAAAGCTGTTACCGTTCCGTTAGCAGATACTGCGAACGAAAAACAGAATACGAGTAATCCTATGAAAGCTCGGACAAACATTTAAGATTGGACCGGGAATCTAATCGATAGGTTTCCTTTTTATTTGGAAGGAGTAGTGGTTGTCTTCAAATTTTAATATGTATTGACCTATTTGGATCATTGCTCAAAATTTCAGCATGATAGATCCAGAATACTGTGTCGCTTTGGCAGAATACAATCGTTGGCAAAACGAATCCTTATTAAATGTTTCTGAAAAATTAAAATCAGGCGAATTGGAAGAAGATAAAAAACTATTTTTCGGTTCAATGGCAAAGACTTGGAATCATATCATCATGATGGATCTTTCTTGGTTGGATAGATTTCATTCTAGGCCGATCCAAAAATTGGATTTCCAAGAAATGCAATTTTCTAATCTGACAGAACTCAAAAAACTTAGGACTGAATTAGATTCGACGATTTCCGAATGGGTAAAAACCATAACCTCAGAGTGGCTTACACAAGATCTGAAGTTTTACAGTTACATGTACAAAAAGGAGATCACATTGCCGATCTGGCTTTTGATCACTCATTTTTTCAATCATCAGACCCATCATCGCAGCCAAATCTCTACGGCATTATTACAGAGCGGATTGGATTACGGAGTCACGGATATTCCTTGGAATCCTTTTTATCCAAAATTAAGATAATATATTCAGGCAAACAAATGAAACAGATCCTCGCATTCTTTTTAACTTTTATCTCTCTTTTAGTTTGGAACTGTGCCTCGGTAGAAAAGGTAGAACCTCGTAAGATAGAAAAGATCATGAAAGTCCATGCAGGAGGAGGTCTTCGTTTGAGGATCTCTCCAAATATAGAAGCTAAAAAAATAGATCTGGTTCCCGACGGTGATGTAGTCGAAACTTTCGGCGAAACAGGAGAACTAGAGATCCAAGACGGCAAACAAGGCCGTTGGGTCAAAGTGAAGTGGAAGAAAAAAGACGGATACGTATTCGGCGGATTTTTAGAATTTATCAACGTCAAATAATTTATACTTTTTGAATATTCTCCTGTTAAGGAATTCCATTGAGAAGATTAAGAAACCAATTTATCGATATTATTTCATTCCAAAATGCGGCCGGGTATTTTGCTGCAATTACGTTTTTTGTAAGTTTATTCTCCTTATTGATCGATCCTAAGATCGGCGTATTAACTCCTGATATGTTAGAGGGAGGAAGATGGTGGAATGCTGGACTATTTGTTTTTCATCTACTATCTCCTGCCGAGATACAGGCCGGAACTTATATGCCTTGGATCTTCTTGATCTTCTACACGTATTTGGTTTTTTCGGTCGGCAAAATTTTGGAAGAGGATATGGGTTCTCTCCGATTTAATCTATTTTTGTTTTCCTTAATGTTCTTCATTACGATAGGTGGAGTTCTTTCTCTATACTACCCGTTGTTCGTGGAAACTAAGATGATCTATGATTGTCTTTTATTGGCCTTGGCGATCCGTATGCCTAATTTGGAATTTTTCATTATTCCTATTCGAATGAAATGGATCGGGATCGCGTTATTCGTGTATCTGTTCTGGGAAAGAGGAGACGAGATGAGAATGTTTAATTCGATCCTACCTTGGGCGGGATTGTTTTTTGGATTCTCTAGCTTATTGTTATTTTTCGGAAGAGATATCTTAGGCACCAAGATCCGGGAGCACAAAACTTCTACTTGGAAAGCCAAACAATCCGAAGTATTCACGGTTCATAAATGTTATGTTTGTGGAGCTACTGAAGCCACGGATCCTCAATTGGAATTCCGTTATTGTGTGGACTGCGAAGATAAGGAATATTGCGAGAATCATCTTCATAATCACGCACATTCTTAAGAGAACCTTATATCCCTTAAGAGCGGATTTTTTTGTATTCTTCTAAGCTTGTAATTTATTCGATTTTTTTTAAACCGGATTGACTTTCTTTAGGTTAGGTGTGAAATCTTCCGGCACTCCAAAATTCTCTCGGGTGCGAAGGGAATTTTGTAGGATAACCTTCCGTGAATTCGATCGTTTACTGGTTTGAAGAATTATTCGCCTCCCTTCCTTTGTCCTTTATAGACATTTGGGGCAGATTCGGCTATATTGTCGGGATCTTTTTGATGATCTGCGCCTACGGAGGATTTACTTTTAATCCCGGAGGCAAATTCGGTTTTGGTCGCCGAAAACAAAGTTGGGATACCCAGGCATTTTTAAGTATTCCATTCACTTTTGTTTTTATTTTTATCACTGGTTATATCGGTTCCTTTATCGTTTTGGTTCCGGGGGCTCAGACATTCGAGTCTTTAAAAGATCTAACAGTTTTTCTTTGTATTCTTTTATTCGGTTATCCTGCACTTCTTGCGGTCCCTTTTGCCTACGGACTTTCGGATCTGATAGAAGGTGTTCCTCCCAATTTTTTATTCGATTGGCTTTTAGGTTATTTTATCAACCCGGCTTGTTTCTGGGTGGCATATCAGTTGATCGGAAGAGATCCCGATTTCAAAAAAATAAAGACCTGGATTTTATATTCGATTTTCGTAATTATCTTCATGAGTATAGAGCCTCAACTTTGGGGATACATCTGCTCTGAACAATTTACTAGGGAGATTTCTTACCGTAATATCACTCCTGCACTGTTCTTTACCACCGGAGTCACTTGGGTAGTTGCTCCCTTCGCGATGTTGATCGCATTACCTTTGGCTAAAAAATACGGATTATTTTGGGCAGAAATTCCAGGCCATACAAGAGAGCTGATCTTAAGTTATAAAGAATGGTATTGGCAGGAAGAAAAATTCGGAAAAGACGGGGTTCCTTTGGGACAAGGGCTTCCGATCCGGATGTTCTTAGTCACTCCGTTCATTCTTTTAGTTTTGATCATGGTGGCAGCCACTGCTTATTTAACTTTAAGAAGTTCAGAAGCGGCATCCGGAAAACTTGCGGCAAGATTACACCAAGAGATCTCGGAGAATATTAATCTTAGGCTGGATGATTATCTGGATCGTTCTATCCGGAAAAAACCGGAAGAGATCTCTCTTTTATTAAAAAATACGAATATAGCCAGACATGGTAGAGCTTTTATTATAGATAGGGAAACTAGGATTATTGCTTCTTCGGACTTACGTTTTAGCAATATCGGTTCTGCTTCCGAGAGTGGGGATCCAGTAATAAGAAATTCCGTCCTTTCTGTTCTGAAAGATTATGGAGATCTATATTCCGTTAGGGCGGCATTTCAGTTTAGATTTGATATAGTAAATGCAAAACCCGTTTCCAGAGAGACTTGGCTAACCCAAGTAACTCCATATAGAGACAATGCAGGGGAATACGATTGGATAGTGATCACTGCAATGCCCGCTTCTTATTATTTAGAAGGTGTACAGATCGGTAATAGCGAGTCTGCAAAAGTATTTGCCGTCGCCTTGACTCTTTCCCTTTTGATTGCGGCATTTCTCGCAGGGATTGTTACATCACCAATACGTAATATTTCTCAAGCTACTAGAGCTATGGCAGAAGGTGACTTCTCCCAAAGGGTTCCTTCCAGCAAATTGGAAGAGATCGGGATACTTGCATTTTCATTCAATCATATGGCGGAGCAGTTACAAGAAGCGTTCCGTAGAACAAAGGCAAGCGAGGAACAATATAAAGATCTTGTAGATACTACGCCTGGTGTTGTTTGGGAGGCGGATGCTATCACCTTTAATTTCACATTTGTGAGCAAACAAGCTGAGGATCTATTGGGGTATTCTGTAGAAGAATGGAAAACTCCCGGATTTTGGGCGGACCATATTCACCCGGAAGATAAAGACTATGCGGTAAATTATTGCGTAGCTTGTACGGGAAAATTAGAAGCCCATGATTTCGAATATAGGTTCTTGAAAAAAGACGGAACTGTCGTTTGGCTCAGGGATATGGTAAAAGTAATCGCAGAGGGTAATAAGGAAAAATGGCTTCGCGGAGTGATGGTAGATATCACTGAACGTAAGAGTATAGAAGAGAAATTTTTAGAAAGAAACAGATTTGTAGAATCCATTTTGGATATCAGTCCTGATATATTATATATTTATGATATAAAAGACGGAAAGAACGTTTATAGTAATATCGGTGTGGAAAGGCTATTAGGGTATTCCGTAGAAGAAATTCAGGAAATGGGGAATTCTCTTCTGAAATCACTGATGCATCCTGATGATTTCCAAGCGTACTTAACCAATATAATTCCAAAGTATTTAAACGCTCTAGATAGAGACGTAATCGAACACCAATATAGGATGCATCATAAAGATAAGAAATGGCGCTGGTTCGTTTCCAGGGAATTGGTCTATAAGAGGGATCAGGAAGGAATTCCGACACAAATTTTCGGTATATCTAATGATATTACTAAGAGTAAGGAAGCAGAAGAAACTATTCTAGATCTAAATGCAAATCTGGAACGTAAAATCGATCAAAGAACAGAAGAATTAAAAAGAACAAATGGAGATCTGACGGAAGCTTTGGAGTATCAGAAGAAGATCTCCAAGGAGTTGAATGAAACTCAAAGCCAACTTCTTCTTTCCGAAAAATTAGCTGCGTTAGGCCAGCTTGCCGCCGGAATGACTCACGAATTAAACACCCCTTTGGGAGCGATCGTTTCTTCAAATCGTGCAATTTTGGATATTTTGTACGAAGAGATTAGGGAGATACCTGACCTTCTTCTTAGCTTAAATAAAAAGGAAATTGAATATTTCAAATTTTTGTTAGATGAAAGTTTAAAGGAAATTTCCCAAGCAGAAATTTTACCGAATCGTTCTTTGAGAAGGGAGCTCGTTCGTGTATTTAAAGAAGCTTCCGTTCAGGATCCGGAAAATGCCGTAAATATGGTCTTAGAATTGGGGATCCATAGATTGGGAGAAAAACTTCCTGAACTTTTAAAGACTGAAAATTCTCTGAAAATTTTAGAGGCCGTTTCTTCTATCGCTTCGGTTGTAAGATTCAGTAATGTAATCTCAATCGCTACCGGAAAGGCCTCTTACGTTGTGGACGCACTTAAAAATTATCTAAACCCAGGAACGCATAACGGAGATGAGGAGCTTGTTCCGGTCGATATAGAGGTGGAGCTGGAAACAATCATCGCACTATATCATAATAAGATCAAATACGGGGTAGAAGTAGTTAAACATTATAGGACGAACGAACTTTGTTTGGGAGATCCGGATAAGTTGAATCAAGTATGGATCAATCTATTAAATAATGGATTGCAGGCCATGAACTATAAAGGTAAAATCGAAATTTCGATCGAGAAAAGAGAATCCTGGATTATAGTTTCTTTCGCAGATTCCGGTTCGGGAATTCCAAAAGAGATCCAAGATAAAATTTTCGATCCATTCTTCACTACTAAAAATCCTGGAGAAGGTATCGGTCTTGGTCTGGATATATGCAAAAAGATCATAGAGAAGATGGGCGGAAAAATAGAGTTTGAAAGTGAGCCTGGACGCACTAAGTTCGAGGTTTGGTTGAAACCTGCGAACCGTAAAAAAGAGGAATCTATTGGAAACTGAAACATCACAGAATGCGATCCTATGTGTGGATGATGAGGCGATCATCTTAATTACCTTACAAAAGGAATTAAAGAAGCAGCTTGGAAATTTATTCCAATACGAGACTGCATTAAACGCAGAAGAAGCTATGGAAGTCATAGATGATCTAGTAGGCGCCGGTGTAAACGTGATCCTGATACTTTCCGATTGGTTGATGCCGGGGATTAAAGGAGATGAATTCTTAATTTTGGTCCACCAAAAGTATCCTAAGATCCGATCCATTTTGATTACCGGTCATGTGGATGCCGCTGCAGTGGACAGGGTAAAAAAAGAAGCAGGGACTTATACAGTGATCCCGAAACCTTGGGACGTGAATAAGCTAATGGAAGCGGTTCGAGTTTGTTGTAATTTAAATTAGAGCGAGCGTTACGAAAATCGCCTCAGGAAACATTTATCCGATTTAATATTTTGCCCTTCAAACTAACACCAGTTCATTCAGATGTTTCACTTTTGAAAACGAATTGACCTTTCCTATTCTAAGAAGATACTTTATTATCTCCTAAAGGAATCTTCTAATCATGCTACAAAACAACTACTTCAACGATGTATCCGACCTGAGGTTACATTTCGATCATATTATTAATTGGAAGGAAATTGTAGATTCCTACGAGGGCGGATTTACTGATGCCGCAAAATATAAAGCGGGAGATGAAAGATTTGCTGCTGCCCCTTCTACTCATGAAGAAGCATTAGAATATTATAAAACTTTATTGGACTCCGTGGGAGAATTTGCGGGTAAAGAGATCGCTCCTTATGTTGCCGAATTGGACAAAGTTGGGGTAAAATTCGAGAATGGAAAAGTTACATTCCCGGAAAAATTATTAGAGATCGTCCGAAAAGCAAGAGATGCAGGACTACAACCTACAGGTTTTTCTAGAAAGTACGGCGGTTTAGGAGTTCCTTGGACAGTTCGAGCATTCTTTAGCGAAATTTTATATAGAGTGGATGCATCCGTTTGTATTTCGATAGGTTGTGTGAACTTGGCAGAGATCGTAGAAAAAAATGGAAGTGAAGAATTAAAAGACGAATGGTTGCCTCGTTTAGCGGCGGGGGAATTTGCCTGCGCTATGGGACTTACGGAACCCGATCATGGCTCCGATCTGCCGGGACTTCGTACTAAGGCTACCCATAAAGAAGGAAATACCTATCTACTAAACGGAACCAAAAGATTTATCACCCAAGGTTGCGGCACTGGCGAAATTCCTGCGATACTGTTACTATTAGCTAGAACTGGAAATCCTGGAAGTGGAGCAAGAGGACTTTCTTTCTTCTTAGTTCAATCCAAAGACATACAAGTTGCCGGAATAGAAAAGAAAATGGGATTACATTGTTCTCCCACTTGCGAGATCGTTTTAGAGAATACTCCCGGTATCTTGATCGGAGAAGAAGGCCACGGACTTATCAAACATACGATGGGAATGTTAAACGGTGCACGTATGGGAATTTCCCAACAAGGAGTTGGGATTGCGCAGGCGGCATTAGCCGAAACTAAAAAATATACTTCCGAAAGAATTCAATTCGGAAAACCGATCGGGACTATTCCCGCAGTCCGTAAGATCCTTCGCAGAATGGAAAGAGAAACGATGGCAATGCGCTGCTTAATGTTAGAAGGCGCCCGTGCAATGGATCTATATTATTTCAGGGGAGATCATCTGAAAGAGAAAGGCGCCACAGAAAGAGATCTAAAATCAGACGTGGTCCTGAAGTATTGGGAAAAGTTAGCCGGAATACTTACGCCAATTTCAAAGTTTTATTGTTCAGAGTCCTGCGTAAAGATCGCGGGTGATGCGGTTCAACTTCATGGAGGAGCAGGTTTCACCGAAGACTATGACGTCTCCAGAATTTACAGAGACTCTAGGATCACAACCATCTATGACGGAACTTCTCAAATTCAAGTCAATGCTAGTATCGGTGGTGTAGTTACCGGCATGACTGGTCACGGTTTTTTAAGAGAATATATAGATAATGAATGGTCTCATTTCCCAATCGAAGAAACCAAAGTCCTTTCCGAAGTTTGGGATGGTTTCCAAGAGGCCGTCGCTATGTATAAGGATCTTGCTACTTCCGAAGAAAGAGAAGAAACTGCGGATGAGATCGTATGGGCAAGTGCCAGACTTCTTTCCGGTTTATTATTCTATCGTTCCACACTTCGTATTCCGGAAGAGTTTAGGGCAGAAAGACTTTCTTATGTGGATGAGTATAATCTGGACAGTCTTGGCTATATGGAAGGTCTGAAGGCGAAGCTTAAAGTAAAGGTTTCGGCAAGACAGACGGTTTAAAACGCAGAAAAAAGCGATTTTTGCCCTTATACTTTTAGGAAATCGGTCGATGGAATTAGAAGGAGGGGACTATGCCCGCATTCTCTATTCCGGGACTGAGTTCCGGCCAGGATACGAACCAAATCGTAAAAAAACTGGTAGAGCTGGAAGCAAAGCCGATTCGCCGTTTGGAAAGGCAAAACGGTTTTAATCAGGCTCAGGTCAAAGCATGGTCCGATCTTAAAACCCTCACTACTGACCTCCAAAACAAAACTAGAGAAATTATATCTTTCACTGCGCCATTTGCGACCAAGTCGATCGTTTCTGATCCGGAAGGTGTGATCACTGGAGATGCTGCGCGTTCTGCAAGCAGCGGAAAGCGTAAGATAGAAGTGAAAGAACTTGCGACCTATCATCAGATCTCAGGTGATCCTATCGATTCTGAAAGAAAGATACCTGCCGGTACTTTCAAAGTTCTTTCGGGAGAGATAGAGAAGGAGATAGAATTCCAAGGTGGAACTATCCGAGATCTATATCTTACAATTCGTACTGCTGCTGCAGGGATTATTCAGCCGACTATCGTAAAAGTGGATCAAGATAAGACGGTTTTAACTTTAGCCGCTTCTCAGTCCGGTAAGGACAATCAACTGAAGTTTGATGATCCGAACGGTGTGCTTAAGGCAGCCTCTCTTGTAGGAGGAATGCTTCCTCAGGATCCACCTCAGTCTTTTTATCTTCCTTGGGAAGCAAGTCAGACAAATCCTTTCCAGCCGGATAAGTATGGAATGACAGCAACTTCTAAACCTACATTTATTGCGGCCGACCCCGAGAAAAAAGAACCTTCTAAGATCAAATTAAGCTCTAAACAAGCATTCCAATTTCATATGGATGCAAAAGAAGGGAAGAAGGGAGCAAGAATCGAAGCTACTCTTTCCGAACCTTTGGAAGAAGGTGAAACGATTTCCTTGGGTGTGATCTATGATCAGGACGAGCAGGACAAAGTATTTTTAGAGCAGGCCTATCATAAAGAAGGAAAGGTCCGCGTTACTTTCAAATCCAATATGGATGGAAAGAAGATCCATAAGGTAATCGTAATCAATCAGACCGGAAAGGAGAAGGAATTCTCTAATTTCAGATTTGTCCTTCCTGCTGAGTTTAACAGTGCTAAACCTGCAAAGACAATCGTAGAAGCTAAGGATGCCGTATTTTTAGTAGATGGAATCGAGATCACTCGACCTAAAAACGAAGGTTTAACCGACGTATTGGATGGGGTGCTTCTGAACCTGAACAAAAAGAGCGAAGGTGGTCCTGCTACAGTAGATATCAAGGTGGATTCCGTGAAAGGGATCCGAATGATCAAAGAATTTATAGAAGCATATAATAATGTTCTAAAATACTCCAAGGATGCTACCGCAGTTAATAGAGAAGGCGGGATCAGCGATTCTAAACTGGAAGATCCGGATATTACCAGATCCTTCTGGGAAAGAAAAACTAAAACAGGTATTTTAGCCGGAGAGAATTCGGTTATCCGTTTGGTCGCAGGTATGAAAACGGTGACCACTTCTTCTTTTCCTGCTTATCCTAATTCTGAGATCCGAACACTTTCAGATGTTGGAATTTCAACGGGAGATGTGGGAAGTAAATGGGCGGATATCCAAGAAGGCCTTCTGGCTCTGGACGAGGCAAAACTCGCTGCTAAACTTGCGGAGAATCCGGACGCAGTTCGTCATTTATTCGCCCAGGATACAAATTCTGATGCTAGAATGGACACCGGAGTAGGCGTAAATCTGGTAGAACATTTGAAACCTTATACCCAGTTCGCCGGTGGACTGGTCACAAGCAAGATCAAGTTATTGGAAGAGCAAGTCTCCGATAATAATAAGAAGATCAAAAACTTCGAATCCCACCTGATGAGTTATGAAAAAAAACTCAAAGAAAAGTTCCTGTATATGGAGCAGGGTGTGGGTAGAAATAAGGCCGTCGGTTCCTATCTGAATAATAATCTCAGTAGGGGACAGGGCGGAGATGATAAATAAAGGAATTATAATATAAACGGAGGAATCACCGTGGAAATATTCGTAAACGAGCAAAAATTGGAAAGTGTCATCGAAAATGAGAAGAACCTGGGAGAGGTTTTCGACGCTGTACGTCGTTGGGTGGAAACTAACGGCAAATTTTTATTATCCTGCGTTGTGGATGGGGAGGAATTTACCCAGAACACAATGCGTGATTCTTCCATATCAAATGTTTCCAAGATGGAATTTTTTGTGGGAGAGGAGCTTGATATTCTGATCAGCTCTCTCCATGAGTTGGATTCTTATGTGGATAAGGTCGGAACTACTTTACTCGGTAGAGATTCTTTGACCGAAAAAGAATCTAAAGAATTAACAGACGGGATAGAATGGATCCGTAGTCTTTTGGAATCTGCAGGTAAACTTTTAAAACTAAAATACGATCAGATCAAACCTATGGGAACCGGCTCCACAGTAAGTGATATCCTAGATGCGTTGAGTAGTAATTCTTCCAAACTAGATGGGACAACTGCAATCGAAGAATTTTTGGAATATCTTAGAGATCTGAAATTATTCGTTATGGATCTGGTAGCAAGAGCTTCCGTTCTGGATCTTGAACTTCCTACTTTAAGAGAAATTTTAGATACTTTTATCAAGGCTGTTCCTGCATTGAAAGAGAGTTTCGTAAAAGTAAATGAAAGTTATCAGGCAGGAAAAGACGAGGTGGCAACACATCTTCTTACTCAATCTGTTTCTCAGATCAATGTTCTTCTGACTTCATTTATCACTTTGAGACAAAAACTTCCCGGTATGGATTTCTCTAAGATCCAGATCGCAGAAAGAACTTTCGAAGAAAAAACGAACGATTTAAACGATACACTTGCATCTGTTGCTTTAGCTTTAGAAGAAAAAGATATTATTCGTGCAGGAGATATTATCGAGTATGAGATCCCTGCAGTTCTGGATGAATTTCTTCCGTTCTTGGAAAAAGTAAAAGAACAGGCTGATTCTCTCGCAGTATAGTCACTACGTTCCTGAAACCGGCACTCGGCGTATTAACCTGTAATTTCTAAACAGAATAAGGTGAGATCGTCCGTCATGATCCCGTCTCCGAAGGATTCCGAATAGGATACTAAGGAGCGGATCAGACTGTCCGAGTCCTGGTAAGAAAGTTTTTTTACCGCTTCCACGAGTGTGGTATTACCCATCGGAATTCCTTTAGATCCCCTGACCTCGAATAAACCGTCCGAATATAATAACACTCTGTCCCCGGGCCTTAGTTGGATCTGAAAATCCTCCAAGATAGGAGTTCCTACGGCAAGTAAGACCCCTCCTTTTCCTTGCAAATCCAAGGTTTGCCCATCTCTGAGAAGAAGCCCAGCATGGTGACCTGCATAACTATATTCTAATATTCTTGTATTGGGATTATATTTAAGGAAAACCGCAGAGATAAAATGTTGGGTTACCACGGAAGAAAGTAGATCATTCGTGAATAATAAACCTTCCTTAGGTTTGTTTCCTTTTCTAGAAAATACGTTGAATGAGATGGATGCCATTGCAGCCACCATCGCAGAAGAGATCCCATGTCCCGAAACATCCGCAAATAAGATCTCCAGACTTCCATCTGCACTTTCGGAACAGTTTAGAACATCTCCTCCTACTCGATCATAAGGACGAAAATAGGAAAATATCTTAAATTTATCGGAAGAAGGAAAATCTCTGGTGGTAATCGTATTTTGGACTTCTCTCGCTATATCTAGATCTCGGATCACTCTGGAGTAGAGCATATTGATCCTTTCGGAAGCTTCTTTTTTTTCGGTGATGTCTCGAAGTACGTACACTCTGCCTAAGTCTCTTCCCGAGATTGGGATTTCGGATTTGGAAACTTCTAAATAAACCGAATCGGAGGAGGGGAGCATGTCCTCTTCCGAGGAGATCTTTTTTGTTTCGGAAAATTTTCTTTTGAAGTCCATTCTAGAGAAGGGTCTTCTCGTAAATCCTTCTAAAAATTTTCCTAGGTCCAGCTTCTCCGGAGTTGCTGTTATTTTAGGAAAACCTAACATTTCTTTTGCACTTTCGTTCCAATACAGTAGATCATCGGATGCGGATAATAGGATCACACCTTCTCTAAGCTTTGCGTATAATTGGAGAGCGATCTTTTCCAATCGGATCTCTAAAAATCCGTATTTTGCGATCGCTATAAATACGCACGCTGATTGGATCACTGTCACACTTCCGCTCAATGGTGGATAATGTAGATCTCCTTCGGATAGAATCCTAGGAAGGACTGTGGTTAAAAATCCAAGCACGGAAGAAAGGAATGTTCCGAATGCCAAAAGATAACATTGTTTTCTGAATCCTATTTCTTCTTTTCTGGATTCAAAAATCAAAAGAAAGATCGCGTAAACCGGCGGAGAAACCGTGAGCAAATTGATCCCATACACGTAAAGAGGACCCTGGATCAACATATCTCCCCAGTATTTTCTTTCTACACCTGCTATGATCCAATCAGTTGTCAATGTGATCGGAAATATAGCGAGTGCCAATCCTCTCAAAAGATATAAAACTATATTCGGGTTTTTTGATAAGAATGCGAATACGAACTCTAAAAATAAAGGGCCGACTAATAACCAGGAAATAGAACTGATCTTAAAGATCCAAGTCATCCAATGAAATGGTAAGAAGGACCAGTATAGAATAATAGAAATGATCCAAAGACTTAATGCTGCGGAGTAGAAAAGATATAAATGAACTACTCTATGTTTTCCTTTTAACGCTAGGACATAGGTGAACAACCATAGATTGATAAATAATGCGAATAATGGGAGGATTAGATATGGGTTCACGATCCGATCTCCAATGCCAACATTGCCAAATCGTCATTATGTTTTCCGTTCCCGAATTCGAGCGCCTTTCTATGAGCCGCTTCTAATAAAGAACGAGTATCCCTATCCGCCATTCCTTGGATCCAATCTAAAAATTCTTCGTAACCGAAAATTTCTCCTAGATCATTTTTTACTTCGTATAAACCATCAGAATAGAATAATAATCTATCAGAAGTTTGTAGGTCGAAATGATAATCGTTCAGATGTAATTCCTTAACTGCGAGTAAGATCCTACCTTCTCCTTCTAGGGGGTAAATTTTACCTTCTCTGAAGACGAGCATTGGATGATGTCCCGCGTAAGAGAATGTAACTCTGTTTTCCTTTGGATAAAAACTCGCATATACGGCAGAGATATGATGGTGTAATACTACCTTAGAAAGCATTTCGTGGATCTCGGACAAACTTTCCTTGGGAGAAAGTTTTTTATCCGAAACAATCTGGAATGCGATTGAAAGCATTCCGCCCACCATGGCTGAGGCGATCCCATGACCGGAAACATCTGCAAACAGTATATCCACTCTCTCCGAGTGTTCGATCACCCTTAACATATCCCCGCCTACTTTATCTATGGGCTGGAAAAAAGAGTGTATCCTATAAGAACCTTTATCCGGAAATTTTTGGGTAATGATAGAAGCCTGAGTGACCCTTGCAATCTCCAAGTCGTTTACAATTTGTGAATATAGTTGGTGGATTTTTTCTTGGGCTGCCTTCTTTTCGGTGATGTCCCGTAAAAGGTATAAGGTCCCGGATTCATTCTCCGTGATCTTAATCTCGGAAACAGTAAGTTCTATAAACTGTAAAACTGAGTTACCTATTAATTGGTAATCTCTAGGAATATGATCCTGTTCTTTTCTATAATTTGCAAAATGCCATTCCGGTTTGAACAGACCTTCTCTAGATGGAGAACCGTCTAAGATCGCGATTGCAGCCTGGTTCGCAAAAAAGAACTCATGGTTTTCTTTCGTAAGAACGATCCCATCGTGAATGTCTCTGAATAATTCTACTGCAATCCTTTCTAAACTGATATTTAGAAATCCATAACGTGTGATCGCCACAAAAATAAAAAATGCCTGTATGCTGATTGCTGCGGGGCTTAAAGGAACGAATAAAAATCTACCTTGTTCATCCAGATTGAATAATTCAGTATAAGCGCTGATCCCGAGGGCAATCGTGGTGCCCCAGATCCAAAAATTCAATTGTTGTCTGATCTTCCTTTGTTTTGTCCTGAATCTTTCTTTTAAAAGAAGATATAATCCCCAGATCGCAGGACCACTAACTGCGACCGTACTGAATGGAACGAACAAAATCCCTGGTTCCAATTCGTAACCCCAATCATATAAAATAGAACCTTTGATGATCCAATCCGTAGAAGCGGTTAGGAAGATAGTGAGCACCACGGAAAAACGGAAGAATGGGAGCAGGATTGTCGAACGAATGTTTAAAAATCTATGTACTGTTTCTAAGAATAAGAGGCCAACTGGGATCCAGGTGAAACAAGAAAGTTTGAAAATTGGAGTCATCCATTCCGGTGGAAGCATGCTCCAATACAAAATATAAGAAACCAGCCAAAGATTTAAGAATAGAACGAATCGTAAAAAGTCCCGGATAACTGCACTTCGGAACCTTCTCGCAAAAACATATGAAATAAGTAGAGTATTTATGATTAGAGCGCTTATTGGCAGAAAAAGGTAATAATTCATAGGCCTGACGCTTCGAGGCATCCTAACCGGGTCCTAATTCGGAATCAATCCCGAATGACTTGTCGACGGACCTTTTTTGGGCCGGAAAACCACGGTTTTTAGGGAGATTAAAATCCAGGAAACAGGATTTGTTTATTAAGAAAATGGATTGCGTTAGACGACATTGTATATAGGATTGACGCGACTAACGCTCCGTCGCGGCCTAAGAGGAAAATCGAATGAGTGGACTGGATTCGGTAGGAACGATGGAACCTAGCTCCGATTATTTGATCCAAGAATCAATATCCTATCCCTCTAAAGAGGCCCCTATACTTTCCTTTAAAGGAGTAACTCTTACTCCAGTATGTATTTGCCCGGAATGTGGGGTATCCAGCAAAACTCCTTGGTATAAATCCAGAGGTAGACTCAGAGATTGGGCTGCATTCTTGGAAGAAGTCAGATATATCATCTGTTCAAACGAATCCTGTCGGACAAAATACTCTCAAAAGTACCTTTTAGATTTTCCAAAAGGGGTCAGTATTTTAAATAAATCGAATTTACTTCATTCTTTAAAGTCATGGTTCGAAGAATTTTCAGGAAAAGAGATCATTTTGGCAGAAGGGGAGGATTCAGACGGTTTATCTTGGGACCCATTCTTCCAATCCGTGCCGAATTGGGCAGACCATATCCCCACTCATCTATTTGCAAATATTCTAAGATATACGCCCCCTAAGGATTTAGAAGGTATCCTTTTAGGAAGAAAGGGAATTCCTATATTCGGCGGATTTAAATTTTAAGAAAAGCTAATAGTCCGCTTTCGCGGGCTTCAGGAGGGAAGCGACTATCTTTCTTGCAGGATCTTTCTAGAAAGAGTCTCGTCCTTTTTCAATTGAGAGACCAGAGCGTCTACTCCTGGAAATTTGATCTCTTCTCTGATCTTTTTGGTAAAAATTACGTTTACCTTCTTCCCATAGATATCATCAGAAAAATCGAATATATGACTTTCTAAAGTGACTGCTTGGTCACCGAATGTAGGATTATTTCCGATATTGATCATAGAAGGATAGGTTTTACCTTCTATTTCCGTTCTTCCCGCATAAACTCCTACACCAGGAAGAATAAGTTCAGGCAGAGCCTGTACATTCGCAGTAGGGAATCCGATCGTTCTTCCTCTTTGGTGGCCTTGTACAACTGTTCCTGTGACGGAGAATTCCCTTCCGAGGCATTCTTCTGCTTCTTCTACCTTACCTTCTCTCAATAAGGATCGAATATAGGAGCTGGAAAGTTTTGTAGCGCCAAGGAACACAGGATCCAGTTTTTCCAAATCGTATCCGTATTCGGAAGAATATTGTTTGAGAAGTTCGTAATCTCCTCTTCTTCCTTTTCCGAAACAATGATTGAATCCGATCAGAATCGATTTTGCTCCGAGTTGGTTGATTAAAATTTCTTTTAGGAAGGTTTCCGCCTCGATTTGGGCGAATTCTAATGTGAATGGGACAACGACTAGCCAGTCTATCCCGTAAGATTCTATTAAATTTTCTTTATCTGCTTGTGTGGTAATCCCTCCCAGGTCTTTGTCTTTTCCTAAAACAAGAGCAGGGTTGGGATGGTATGTGACTACGCAGGAAGGGAGACCTTTTTCCAGGGAAATTTCCTTGGTTCTTTCTAAAAGAGCCTGGTGGCCCAGATGGATCCCGTCAAAATTCCCCAAAGTTACGACTGTGGAAGTCTTTAGGTTGCTTTTTAAGTTCTCCAGACTTCTAAGAATTTTCAAGTTTCTCTCCAAAGGACGGTCGATATTCTAAAAAGATGGACTGGCGCCGAATTGCAATACTCTTATTCTTAATTCTTGCCGCTGCCGGACAGGGTCCGATCAGTCAGGAAAATCGGAAAACGAAAAATTTTGAGAATTTCTCCAAACCGATGGGGGGAGAAAACTATATTTCCGAGGATTATAAAACCTTCCCCGAACTTTCCATTTGGGCCTATCATAACGGTCTGAAATTAGCTCCGGATAGAAAAGATCCTGCTCCCGGTGCCGGGACAGGCAGATTATTCGACAACCAATGTAGAATGGTATCTGAAACAGGGTTGGATATCCTACTCATCGCAGATTCGAATAAAAAAGACATTATCTACGTTTATTTTGACCTCACACTATTCTCTAAGACGGAAAATGCGGCGATTTTGCCGGAAAGGGAGCTGAGAATTTCCGCAAACGGGATCTTAAAAAGAACGATCCGCTTTCCGGATGCGAACTTATACTCAAAGTCTATTTATGCAGGAACTCCTCCAGTGTACATCACAGTGGATCCCTCAGAGTTGAGAGAAGGTAGATTAAATTTGAATCTTACGCCGCTAGCTGGGGAAAAAGGAAGGTTTTGGGGAGTTTGGGACGTGTTTTTGTCCTACACAGCCCCGGAATATCCTTGAAGATCAGGGAAACTGGCTGGTGAATTCTGACTCTGAAAGAGTTTGGAAATAAGAAGTCAGTCCTGCCACTTTGAAAACTTTTTCGATCGCAGGTTTCATGTTCGCGATGAAAAATTTTCCGCTCAATTCTTGGACATAATTCAGTTGTTTAATCAGCATCCCGATCCCAGAGGAATCGATATAGTTTAACTTTTCCAGGTTGATCACAACGTTATTGTTATTTCGATCAATGTTCTGTTCGAAAAAGTTTTTGAGATCTATGGACGTATAGATGTCCAGGCTCCCGGAGAGGCTGATTATATTTGTTTCGCTGGATTTTCTAATGCTGATTTCCATATCCGTCCCTTCCCTTTTCGTAGAATCCGGCCGGAATTCAACGAATTTTTAGGAAAAATCCGGGCTTTTTACCGGAATGGACGACACTAAATGTAGGAATCGTCCGGACTCATACGAATGAAGAAACCGTCTATCTTACTTCTTTTGATCTGCTTATTCAGTTGGGAAATATTTTCTCAAGACTTTGAGAAGGACGGTCAGATCAAAATTCTTCCTTACGAACCGATGCAGGTCCGTGATATCGAAGGACTGACTAAAGATATCAAGGACTTTCATAAAAGAATAGAGGATATGCTCCCTTTTCTTAATAGAAGGAAGAAAATTATTGATAATGAGTATTTCCAGTTTGTTCCCGCGATGGAAAATTTTAATTTCCCAGTTCGCGACAGATTTTTGGTAGATAAAAAGTTTTATCTAAAAGTTTCAGGGGGAGAAGGTTCCTTAAAACTGGATGGAGTTCGCTTCATTACTAGAAAATCACTGGTTACTAAACTCAGACCGATCAATGATGAGATCGGAGAATTAAAGAACGAGAAGGTTGTAGCCTCAGATCTTGCTAATATTGTTTTAGTTGTAAAAAGAAAAACGGATGCCGGAACTAAAGAAGAGGTGTATAGTCTCGGAAATATTCGGAATCCGAACCAAAGAGTCAAGTTTGTCCGTTCTTATCGTGATAATCTTGCGGAAGTGGTTCAGGCTATAGACAAGTATGTGGAAGGAACGATCCGTGCAGACAGGAAGGATGTGGATACCATGCTGGACGGTTTGGAAAGTGGCGGTTCCTTTCAAGAATATAATTCGAATCGTTAAACTATTTCTCGAGTCTAAAATTTTACCATGAGTTCGGTCTGGACAGATCATTATCGCGTTCTAGGCCTGAACTTCGGTGCCAGCCCCGATTCTATTAAACATAGATATAGAGAACTCGCCAAAATTTTTCATCCTGATAATAGGCTCACAGGTTCCAAACCTGTGTTCTTAAAAGTTTTGGAATCTTATCAGATACTTTCTAAACCCGAAGAACGTTCTCGTTTCGACCAAGAATTTAAGATCCGTAAAAGACAAGAACATGCAAAAAATGGAATTCATCTGATCCCACCTTCCAGGATCTTATTCGCTACCCAAGCGGTTGAATTTGCAAGAAGGGGCCTTCTTCGCGCCGGAATGAGAAGTAGGGATCGCAAAAAATACACAGGCATCTACCACGATATTCGTATCTGCCTCAAACCGGAAGAGTTATTGGGCAGAATATTCGCCGCTATTCCTTTGGTAGTCAGATCTATCTGCCCGGAATGTAGGGGTTCTGATCTGAACTGCGCCTCTTGCGGAGGAAAGGGTAGTTATAAAAGTTATAGATACCTAAAATGGAGCCCCGAGCCAGGTACATTGGTGCCGGGAAGGATTTATACCTTGGACTTATCTGGGTTTCGCCCCGATGTATTTACTCATTTCAAGAAGCGGATCTTAAAAGTTAAAATTGAACTCTTTCAGGGTCAAAAAAAATAGGCATATATGCAGAAGGTTTTAAAATTCGAGCCCATCTATAAGGAAAAAGTATGGGGCGGTAGAAAATTAGAAACCATATTGGGACGTTCTATTCCTTCGGGAGATATCGGTGAATCCTGGGAGATTTCGGATTACGGTTCGGATCTTTCCAAAATTACGAACGGAGAATGTTCCGGAAAAACTTTTAGAGAAGTATATACTTCCGATTCAGACGCAGTACTCGGAAAACCTTTTAAGGGACAGAGCTTTCCTTTATTGATCAAATTGATTGATGCTAAAGAAAAATTATCCGTACAAGTGCATCCGGATGACGCATACGCGGAGAAGTTTGATCCAGAAAGTGCAGGTAAAAAAGAAGCTTGGACAGTTTTGCAAGCGGACAAAGGTTCCAAACTAGTTTGCGGATTTTCTAAACAAACAAATAAAGAAGAATTTTCCGAATACGTAGAAACGAATAGAGTAGAAGAAATTTTAAACGAAGTAGAAGTAAAAGAACTAGACTCTTTTCTTTTGAATCCGGGAAGAATTCACGCAATCGGCGGTGGGATCCTTCTGATGGAAGTCCAACAATCTTCTGATTCCACTTATAGAGTGTATGATTACGGAAGACCAAGAGAGTTACATCTCAAAAAAGCATTGGACGTTTTGGATTTTTCTTCTGCGGATCCTAAGGACAGATTGAGTCCTAAACAAATTGATTCTTTGGAATTCAATCGTTCCGTTCTAACTGCAAATGATAAGTTCAGAATGGAAATTTTAGAGATCGATTCCGTTAAAAAATTTTCACTTCCTTCTTTTTCATCCGAACCTGTGTTCCATGTTTTGATGGTTCTAAGTGGAGAATGTAAATTAGAAGATCTGGATCTGAAAACTGGAGATACTGTTTTAGTCACTGCTTCCGGTATCAAAGAAGGAATTAGTTGTGAATCTAAATCTTCTTTCTTACGTTTGGCTTGGTCCGGTCCAGGTTCTGATTGGATTCAATATTCTTAGATCATGAATGGACCAGGAGAATATTCGGAAGAGCCGCTTCTTTGGGTAAGCGAATCCGAGATCAAAAAGCAAAGACAGATCGCTAAAGAATTACGCAAAACTCCTTGGTGGAGAAAGAAAAAAGCGGACGGTATCTGTCATTACTGCGGTAAAAAATTTCTACCTGATGAACTCACCATGGATCACTTGATTCCTTTGGCAAAAGGTGGAAAGTCCATCAAAGCGAATTTGGTCCCTGCTTGCAAAGATTGTAATAATTCCAAAAAGAACAAACTTCCTTTCGAAGAATTCTGATCTTCTTACCAGCAATGTGTGTGGTATACGGCTTCTAAAAGATATAGATCACATACTGCCTTATTACTCTGATCCGCCAAACAAGCAGTCTGCAATATTTCTGCAGTCTTTTTATCACTTGGTGTGGCCCTTCCACAATCCTGTTTTCCCCCCGAATTACAATTGGAAGATGCGAACAACATAAATACGATAAAGACTGAGAAGAGTATATTGCGCATTTTGAATGGATTAGTCTGAGGGTTTTGGTCTACTCTGCACATATCTTTCTAAAAATAGGATCCAATCCCTTTTGAGAGAAGGTTTTTTGAGATAAGAATCGAATCCGGAACTTTCGAAAAATTCTTCCGAGCCCGGTAAAGCGTGAGCAGTCCAAGCCACAAGATACGGAGGATGGGCGAAAGATTCCTTAATTCTTTTGGAAACTTCTAAGCCGCTAATATCAGGAAGATCGATATCTAAAAGTATGATCTCGTAGGTCTCTCTGTCTAATTGAACGATTGCGTCTTTACCCATTCCTAAAGAATGTACTTTCATTCCGAGCTTAGTTAGAATATCGAATGCAACTCTTCTGGAAAATTCCTGGTCTTCCACGAGCAAAATTTTGAGCGGAGGTAGAACGATAGGTGGAGCTGCCTCTTCTTCTAATTCTTGTTTTTCCGGTTCTTCTTGAGGAAACGGAAGTAAGAATGAAAACTTGGATCCTTTTCCCGGAGAACTTGTGATCCGGATACTTCCCCCCATAAGCTCCACCAATTTTTTAGAGATAGTTAAACCCAATCCGCTTCCGCCGAATTTTCTAGCAACGGATGAATCCGCTTGGACGAATGGTTCGAATAATACCGATGCCTGTTCTTCCGCGATACCTACTCCATCATCTTGTACCCAAAATTCTAAAACCCGCGAGAAAAGATCTTCTCCATAAAAACGAACTCCAAGGCAAACCTTTCCTCCGGAGCTTGTAAACTTGATCGCGTTACTCAGAAGATTTAGAAGTACTTGTTGGATCCTTCCTTCGTCTCCTAAAAAAATCCCCGGGTGGTGTTCCGGATAAGATATATCTACTAAAACTCTTTTTTCTTCCGCTCTTGCTTTCACCACTCTTGCCGCTTTTTGTAAAACAGCGAACGGGTCGAAAGGTAAGATCTCTAACACGAAACGATGGTTTTCTATTTTAGAAAGATCTAATAATTGGTTCACTAAGTGGAGAAGGTTCTCTCCGGATGCTTGTATAATTTCCGCGTATTCTTTTTGTTCTTGGGTTAAAAAAGTTTCGCAAAGAAGATTAGAAGTCCCCAAAAGTCCGTTTAAAGGAGTGCGGATCTCGTGGCTCATGATAGCCAGGAAGTCATATCTATATTTTGCTTCCCATTCCGCTTTTTCTTTTGCAGCGGTAAGTTGAACGGTTCTGGATTCCACCTTGTTTTCCAGTTCTGTTTTTAGTTCGTTCAGGTTTTGGTTCGCGATCTGTAGTCCCTTCTCCGCTTCCATAGAAGTTCTCAAAACTCTGGAGAAGGAGAATGAAAAACCTAAACTATGGAAGAATATGAATAAAAAGATCGCCGGAGCTAATATATAATGATTATTTAATACGTAATTAGACGATAGAATGTCGTTTGCGCCAGCGATGATTATGAAGGAGATCCCTACTAAGAAAAATCTGGAGCCGGGTCTTGCATGAATGACCGCTCTTGCACAACCCAATAGAGTATAAGCTCCACCTATAAGGATCGTAAATTGGAAAGGGAAGAGTAATCTCGCATAATATTCGGCTGGCAATACCAGAGTAGGAATTGCAAAGAATAACATTACGATCAATGAGATCCTTTCTGTTTTTGGATGGAAATCCTGTTTGAATGCGGTGGCAGAATAGGACAAAAACCCCGAACATAGAACGTACGTGCTCAGGTATTCTAATCTATAACTGATCTCCCATGGAACTTCAGGGAATACATAATTGAATAATCTGTTCCCAGTTAGGAAAAATCTAAATACGGAAGCTAAAGAAAATAGTGCAAAGTAAATTTGACTTTTTTCTTCTCTCGTTCTGATAAAAGCCATGATCTGATAGATCGCAAGTACCAAAACCGCAGCGGAACTTGCAATGTCCACAGCTTGGCTAGAATGCAATTTTTTTAATATAAGAGAAGGTGTCCCGATCTCTGGAGTAAACCAAAGTCCTCCGTTAATATGTGCGAAATTGGAGATCTCGAAATCTAATCTTTTCAGATTTTGAGGAAGAAGGACGATCGAAGTTTGCAGGAATGGAACCGAAGTCTCGGGAGTTTTTCCCACCTTGCCTACGGTTTCTAAAAGTTTTCCATCCGCGTAAATTGAGTATGATGTTCCTAGATCCGGGACTTTTAACATCAACTCAGGACAATTTTCTGGAAGTTGAATTTGAAGAGAATAGGTTCCGAAACCTTTTCCATTCGGAAATAGAAGTTTACCGTCTTTTACAAATTCATTCCAGATTTGAGGAACGGATACGTAAATCCGATCTTGGATTTGTTCCGGCTCAGGTTCCGAAGCCAGAAATTTTCCCGGAACCAATTCCCATTCTCCTCTAAGAGAAAGAATAGTTTTATTCGGATCCCAAGTTTTTGAGTCTAGTTTACCTTCTCGAATTTCTCCAAAATCATAATCTGTCCTTCCGCAATTCCAAGAGAGCAGAGTGCAGAGAATAAAAATTGGGAAAATTACGCGATTCGAATACATAAATGACGGAATTTCATCCTATAAACGACGTATTTTCAGGTTTGTCCACCTTTTACGGCATAGCCGAATCCTTTTTTGGGCCGATCTTTAAAGTGAGGAATGACTCTATGCTGGAATCTTACGATAAGGAAACCGAATCCACAGAGCATGAGGAGCTAGGCGACGAGCTTCTGCACTTATTGGATGAGGATGGAAATCCATATTCTTTTATCGTGGGAGAAGTAGTAGAGTTAGACGAGCACCAATATTTCTTACTCATACCTTCCTCTGAAGATGAAACGGATTTCATCAATCTGGATGTAGGGTTTTTAAAGGGAGAAGAAAGTTTCGGATACTTTGCTGTGAAGATAGAAGCAGACGAATTCGGAGAAGATAGATTGGTAGAAGTCACGGACTCCAGAGAGCTGGAAGATTTATTGTACGAACTGAACTCTGACGTAGTCTAATGGGTCCAATGTTTTTGATTTTTGTTTTGAAAATAGTTTTTTTCAGATAAAAAAAGAAATCGCATAATTTTCAAAGGATTAGAATCTATCGTAGTGGAATTGAACGCTCTTAACTTCGAGTTTCAAATTTTAGCTCTCTCGAGCCTTATCATTCTTAGCATAGGCCTATTGCGTGTTTCCACAAAATTTGGAATTCCTTCTCTACTTATATTCTTAACGATCGGAATGTTGGCAGGTTCCGACGGCATTCTAAAGATCTGGTTTAATGACGCGGATCTGACCCGTAAGGTCGGTTCTATTGCATTAGCATTTATCTTATTCTCCGGAGGTTTAGAGACCGACTGGGTTAAGGTAAAACCTATACTTGGTAAAGGGATTTCTCTCGGGACCCTGGGAGTACTTCTCACCTGCGTTTTCGTGGCCCTGTTTGCAATTTTTGTAATGGGTTTCGATCCTATTATCGGATTTCTTTTGGGTGCGATCGTATCATCCACCGACGCTGCAGCAGTATTTAACGTTCTCAGAACCAGCAATATAGGTATGAGAAAGGGACTCACTTCTCTTTTAGAATTGGAGTCTGGAAGTAACGACCCTCTTGCAGTTTTATTGACCACTTCCGTTTTAGGTTTTGTAGGAACTTCTTCTCCCTCTTGGGACACCTTAGCTTGGACTATCTTCCAACAATTCAGTTTAGGAATTATCTTAGGTCTACTTTTAGGATATTGGATCTACCGAGGTATGAACCGGATCAAACTAGATTACGAAGGTTTGTATCCTGTATTACTTTCCGCTTCCGTTCTATTTGTATATGCCGCAACCGATTTGATCGGTGGAAACCCGTTCTTGGCAGTGTATATCGCAGGGATTATCATAGGAAATAGATCCTTCGTTCATAAACGAAGTAATGTTCGTTTTATGGACGGGATTGCATGGTTGATGCAGATCGTGATGTTCCTTACCTTAGGACTTCTCGTATTCCCGTCTAAAATTCCTTCCGTCGCCGCGTTAGGAATAGCGTTTTCGGTTTTCCTAACAGTGATTGCGAGACCTGCCGCAGTGTTTTTAGCTCTGACAGGATTTAATGTGGACTGGAGAGAAAAACTTTTGGTCTCTTGGGTGGGATTAAGAGGTGCTGCTCCGATTATTCTGGCTACATTCCCTTTTGCAAAACAACTTCCAGAGTCGGAGATGATCTTTCATATAGTCTTCTTTACGGTCTTAACTTCTTTGTTATTGCAAGGATCTACGATCCCATTTGCAGTTCGAATTTTAGGACTCGAGGCAGCTTTGGAACAAAGAGCTTCTTATCCATTCGAATTCGAGAACAAGGACAAGAGTGATACTCAACTTCTAGAGTATATCGTTCCGTACGGTTCTGCATCGGTAGGTAAGTTCGTATACGAATTGGATTTCCCGGAAAACTCTTTGATTACCTTGATTTACAGGGGAGATTCACACTTGGTTCCAACCGGTAAAACCAAAATGGAAGACGGAGACGTTCTTCTAGTTTTAACCCCTGAAGGCGCAGAAGATAAGATCAGAGAAATTCTTTCCAGAATGGGAGACAGAAAGGAAGCATAGCTTCTCATTGTAATGGATCGTTTTGATTGGAAGAAGATCATTCGATCTAATTATTTCGAACTGACCTTAGTTCTTTTTATCTTCTCTTATATCTCTTACCAAAACGCTTGGCTAAGTGATGATTCATTTATTAGTTTTAGGGTATTAGATCATTTTGTAAACGGTTTCGGTTTACGATGGAATATCGCGGAGCGTGTGCAGGCATTCACAAATCCGCTTCTGATCCTGGTGCTTTCCCCTTTTTATTTTATGTATCAGAATATAGTATTCTGGTCTTTTTTTAGTTCATTTGTCTGGGGACTTTCCGCATTCTATTTTTTAAGAAAGATCTCCGTCTCAAAAGTTTCCTTTTGGCTGGGTTTGTGTTTTCTTTTATCTTCCAGATCTTTTGTGGATTATACCTATTCAGGTTTGGAAAATTCTTTGAATTATCTAATAGAAGTGATCTTCTTCTATTTATATTTTAAAAAAGAAGAAGGAACCGATTCTAAATTGCCTGGCCTGGTCCTTCTTGCCAGTTTTGCTCTAGTTTCCAGGATCGATTTTATTCTAATCTTTATAATTCCTCTTCTGATCGTTTTTTTTCAAGATTGGAAGAGAAGAAGAATTACTTTTTCTTTAAGTTCTAAAATCGTTCTTTGCAGCTTACCTGCTATTCTTTGGTTTCTATTTTCCGCTTTGTATTACGGTTCTCTTTTGCCGAATACATACTATTCCAAAACGAACGTAGAGGATTCTTTCGTTCAGATACTTTCGCAAGGATTACAGTATTATATTTTCGAACTGAAATGGGATTCTATCGTATGTATCTTCCTTCCGATCGTGGTGATCGTTCGAGCGGTTTTGAGAAAGAATTCGAATCCTATTTTAATATCTTTGGTCTTTTCTTTGCCATATTTAATGTATATCCTCTTTGTAGGCGGAGACTTTATGGCCGGAAGATTTTTCACTTACGTGATTTTTCTTTTTGGGATCGCATTGGTTCGCCTGGAAAATATAGAGAAAAAAGAGATATATATCTTAGGATCTGCTTTAATTCTTTATAATATTCTTTTATTCTCCACTCCTATTCACTCTATTAAACAGCAAGTGAGCAAAAATCCTTGGGTTTTAGATAAAGTAGGAATTACGGATGAGAAGTTTTGGTATTATCCTGGAACAGGTCTTTCTTGGCATGATAGAAATGGTTCTATCCTTTCTAATCTGGCGAATAAAAAACCGTTTTTCCCTCCGACTGATCAGAAAGTATTCATTAAATATAATACAGGCGTAATCGGGTTTTTTCTTCAGGATCAGTATATCATCGATATAATTGCGTTAGGAGATCCTCTTCTTTCTAGGATCCAAGGGAAGGGTAGGGTAGGCCATAAGGTCAGACAATTACCTTTAGGATATTTTGAGTCCTTGGAATCCGGAGAAAATAAGATCCAAGATCCTAAACTTAAGGAATATTATGATTCTTTGAACCTGTTGACAAGGGGAGAAATTTTCGATTCCAGAAGATTGGATTTGTTCTGGAAGTTTCAATTCGGCTCTCTTCGCAAGTATAAGGAGCCTTATCTGATCGATGAGGTTCGCGAAAAGAAAATATGGTCAGAAGGGAATCGTGAGAAAATGTAATAGATTAATTTGATCTAAAAATGTAGGAGCTCCTACAAGATTCTGCGTGAAAATTTGATTGAAGGAATTAGAATTTTATGATATAGCGGGCCAGTGCTCTCCCACGGGCCCTCCTCCACCACCCAAACCAGGGTGGGGGCGCCCATTTGCAAATGTAGGAATTCCTACAAAAACGGCGCCATTCTCTCTACAAGGATCCTTCTATTGTCTCCAGTTTGCAGAGAAATAATTCCTCGGATGATTGCCTGTCTTCTTCTGTCTCTGGAAAATGCCCAAGTTCTAAGTCTGTTTGCCAATGGAAAATAAGCTAAGTTTGCAAAAGCGATTCCATAGAAAGTTGCGATGAATGCAGTGGCGATCCCTTCGCCCAGAGCCCTTGTTCCGGCTCCCAAATTTTCTAATACACTTACGAGTCCCATCACTGTTCCGATGATCCCGATTGTAGGAGAAAATCCTCCGGCGGTTTCTAAAATTTTTGCGGAGCGTGTTTCCTTATTCTCCAGACCTTCTGCCGCTTCGAAGAGGATTTCTTCTACAGCTCTTGGGTCTGTTCCGTCTACGATGAGTTGTATCCCTTTTCTTAAGAACGCGTCTGGCACTCCTGCGAGTTGGTCTTCTAAGGATAATAGTCCGTTCTTGCGGGCCTTCTCCGCGAAGTCCAAGAATACGTCTGAAAGCGAAAATTCTCTCTTAGGAAAAAGAGATTCTCTTAAGTGAATGATCAGGTTTGCGAATTCTTCCGGAGTGTAACTTGCGAATGTTGCTCCCGCGGTTCCTCCCAGGATCAATACAAGTGCGGATAATTTGAGGAAGGAAAGAAAATGCGCTTCTTCCAATAAGATTGCTAAAAGTACGGAAGCAAATGCGGCAATTAAACCTAGGATGGCCGAACGCATGGGAGCAAATTAGGTAGATTATGTCCTTGAGACAAGCGTTTTCAAAAAAATAAGGGACGGTTTCGTCCATCCCCTCTACAAGAAAGTGAAAATTCGCAGTGGATTGGCTTTAACCAGGGAGGTTAAAGGTCCATCCGATTTAGAATATCGGATTTCAGAGTTCGGACCTTAGGGTTTACGCCCATTTTTTCCGGATGGAAACTGATTTAATTCGGGAGCGAAAAATTTGGCTTCGAATGTTGCGCTGCAAAATCCATTGACTTTTTAGGTATTTCCAAAATTTTTGTCCCAAATGCTCACTGTAGTCACTGTTCTGTTTTTGGGAATTTACGCCCTAGATATCCTCGGATTATTTTTCTTTGGAATTCACACGTATATCATGGTGTATCTTTACAAAAAGTACAACACCAATTGTGATACAGACCCGAGCAGAAACCTTTCTCTGGACGATCCAAGCCTTCCTGTAGTTACCGTTCAACTCCCTATTTTTAATGAGTTTTACGTTGTTGATCGTCTCATTGACTCCACAATTGCATTAAAATATCCTAAAGATAAATTAGAGATCCAAGTTTTGGATGATTCTACTGACGAAACTATCCAAAAAGCTGCTTCCTTAGTCGCAAAATACAAGGCTCAAGGTTTCGATATCCATCACCTTCATAGAACCAATCGTGTTGGCCATAAGGCAGGCGCTTTGGACGAAGGAATGAGAGTTTCTAAAGGCGATTATATCGCTATTTTCGATGCGGACTTCATGCCGGATCCTGAGTTCCTTCTTAAAACTATGGCTTACTTTGACGATCCTCAGATCGGAATGGTGCAAGCACGTTGGGGACATATCAACGCAGATTATAATATTCTAACCAAAGCTCAAAGTTTCGGTATCGACGGTCACTTCATGATCGAGCAGGTAGCAAGAAACGGTTCTAAACTTTGGATGAACTTCAACGGTACTGCAGGTACTTGGAGAAAGAAAACTATCGAAGATGCTGGCGGTTGGGAGCATGATACTCTTACCGAAGACTTCGACCTTTCTTATCGTGCAGAATTAAGAGGTTGGAAGTTCCGTTATTTTAAAGATGTGGTTTGTCCTGCAGAAATTCCTGCAATGATGTCCGCATACAAGTCTCAACAGTTCCGTTGGTGCAAAGGTTCCATCCAAACTGCAGTGAAACTTCTTCCTCGTATCTGGAAAGCGGATCTACCTTGGAAAACCAAGGCTGAGGCTGTGACCCACTTGATCAATTATTCTGTTCACCCTCTTATGATCGTGAATATTCTATTCAGCGCTCCATTATTATTAATGGAATACTGGTCAGGTTTTAGCTTCTACGATCTTCCATTAGAAGTATTGTCCGGAACTGCAGCGATCCTTTCTATCGGATCAGTTGGGCCGCTATTCTTTTACGCTTATTCACAGAAGACATTATACAAAGATTGGAAAAAGAGATTAGTGTATCTTCCAATCCTGATCATGATCGGAACCGGGATCGCAATCGTAAACACCAGAGCATGGCTCGAGGCTGTTTTAGGGATCCAATCTTCCTTCAAAAGAACTCCTAAATTGAGAATCGAAAACAACTCTGACTCTCTAAAAGAAAGGCTGAAATATACCGTTCCTTTGGACTTCCATGTAGTTCTTGAGTTCTTACTTGGTTGTTATTGTGTGTTTTCCGTTGTGCTATCTTTCTTAGTGGGACGTCCTTATATCGTGGGCTTCCTATTGATCTACGGGATCGGTTTCTTCTTCGTAGCTTTTAAATCTTTCCAAGAATTTACCTGGAAATATAAAGAAGCAAGAAACGCGGCTCAGGAAGAGATCCCTCAGGAAGCCTGACACAGCTTCCGCCATACAAAAGGCGAGAAACGGGTTGACTCCCTGTGCCCTCGCCTAAATCTGTCAAATACCCCAGGAAACAGGATAACCGATGAGTGAGAAAGTCTATTGCGCCAACTGCCTGCATTGTGTAACCGTCAGACAGTATGAATCCGAGGCGGACAAATACATCCTCCGGGTCAAATGTACCAAGAAAAAATGGTCCAAACGTTCCGGCGAAGAGAAGTTATACAAATACTTCACAGTGGCTCGCCGTATGCAGACTGATTGCGAATTCTACGAGCCAATGGGAGAAATCCTTCCTTATATCAAAAATTTGAAGAAAGAACTTCCCATCAAAGATGAAATCTACATGGTGAAGTCGCCTAACTAAAAAGGGCATTGTTCTCAAAACCGTTCCTCCTCCAACCCAGGACCGTAAAAGAAACGGGAAATCGCAAAACGGTCCTGGACGAACCCTACACCCTCTTCCCGGATAAAGACGCCTTATTACTTAAGGATTTTCCAGTCCGGGTAAGTGTAGGAGATCCTCTCTACAAACAATCCTCAGGTTCAGTTCTCTCTCCTGTAAACGGGATCGCTTCATTAGAACATAGTGAAGAAGGATCCAAAATCCGTATCGTTCAAGACGGAAATTTCATCGGTTCCAAACCTTGGATACCTAAAACTCTTAAAAAAGAAGAAGCACTCGAACCAATGGATAGACTTGGTTTGGTCAGTCTGGATTTTCCGGAACATTCTCTTTTATCTTATTTTAAATCCAGACAGAAAACGTCTCTAATCATCTTAGCTCCGTTTACAAGAACCCAAGATGTGGATTATCTTCCTGAGTTAAGAAAAAATTCAGAATGTCATACTCGTTTTTTAGAAGTTTTAAAATCTCTTTTTCCGGAAGCACAGATCAGAGATTATATTTTCGGTCTGAAGTCTCCCGTTAAAAATTATGCATATCCTTGGGGAATTCCTGAATATTTCGTTTCTCAGACCGAAAAATTATCTTTTTCTAAAATTAAAGAAATCTTATACTTAGGCCCGGAAACATTATATAATCTTTATAGAGCTTTATTTGCGGATTTTCCTTTTATAGAAAGAGAGATCGCTCTTTATTTTTTAGGGAAAAATGGAGGGCTTAGAAAGGCCGATTCTACCGTTCGTATTCGAAACGGACAAAGTTTGAAATTTTTATTCGAAGAATACGGTCCTAAATATTCTAACTTTACCCTAAATTCCTTTTACGAAAAAAATCCGGTTAGGGATATCAAAAAAGGATTCTATTGGGATATCAGACAAAATTATTCCTTAGTGTTTTTGACTAAACATGATTCGGGGAGAAGAGAATTTCCGTGTGTAGAATGTGGAGAATGTTCTTATAATTGTCCTACCCAAGCAAATCCAATGGCCTTAGTTTCCAGCTTCGGCAATTTTAATTCTTCTCTTTGTATGGAATGCGGGATCTGTACATTTCTTTGCCCTTCTACCATTTCTTTAAGAAATAAGATCAGGACTTGGAAGGAGGCGAATCATGGCTTTTAGTTATGTTCTCTCCACCCAAAACGGTTTTTTCAGAAGAAAGGACCTTCTTTTACCCGATATTCTTTTTACGATTTTGGCAATTGGTCTTTTGGTTTTAGGCTCGGGCGGATCTTATTATCCGATGATTCCTGCAGGTTTCGGACTTTTATTCGGAGCAGCCGCTTACTTTCTTCTCACCGGTGGGAAGTCCTACCCCTTATATTGGGTGAATCATACTTTGAGTTTTGCTCTTCTTCTTCCCAGAGATCCAAGATATGCTTTGCATGCAGTTTTTGCTCTGGGGATTGGACTTGGCCTTTGGTGGGGTTTAGAACAGAGATTTAAGATCCGATTTCCATTGGCCCTATTGCAATTTTTGCTTTTTCTAATATTCTACTTTTTACCTGGAATAGATAGCTGGGTTTCAGAACCTTCTTTAGTGTTTAGAGGATCTTCTTATCCTGATATTTATACTCCAGGTTTTTTTACGGAAAATACATTGCCTGGATTTAGATACTCTGCTTTGGAAGCATGCGGCGGGTTTGGGATACTTCTGGCTGTTCCATTATTATTAAGAAGAAGTTTGGCTCTTCTTCTGCCTTTAGGATTCTTTATCCTTCTTGCTACTTGGATCCATATCGCCAAAATTCCAGGTTGGGAAACAGTTTCAGGTCCGGTATGGCTCGGGACTTTCTCCTTCATTTTACTTCTAAATTTACCGGGAAGAAATACGGGCTCACTTTTGCCTCTTTCTTTTTTGAGCTTGGCGCCTCTTGGGTTGGCAATTTTTTTCCTTCCCCCGGCATTTGTTCCTACATTCCTGTGGGTCTCATCGTTTTTTTTCATTGAATCCATCCTGATTCGTATTTTCCTAGGAGATAGGACAGAGGCATGAACCAGCTCCTCGCTTTACTTAAGCCAGAGACTGTAATTTTTGAAATAGAAGGTTCTTCTAAGGAAGAAGTGATTAACCAACTTCTCCAAAAGGCCGTCGACTCTACGCTAATTGCTAGAGACGATAGGGATCTCGTGTACGAATCTCTCATGGCGCGAGAAAAGTCCATGTCTACCGGTATCGGCAGTGGGGTAGCGATCCCGCATTGTTCGGTCAATCTTGTGGATGAACTCAAATGTGTGATGGGTCTTTCTCGAAAGGGAATCGATTTTGATGCAATCGACCATCTTCCCGTTCATATTTTTATTCTTCTAATCGTTCCTAAATCCAAATTCCAAGAACATATCAAAACTCTGGCGCAGATCGCAAAAACCCTCAACGTAAAAGAGGATCGTGAAAAACTGATCCTTTCCAAAAATTTCGAAGAGATCCGGAAAGCTTTCTCTGCGTGAGAGGGTGAGAGTTTGTTAGAAGAAGCGAAACGCTTTTTGATCTTTGCGGTTTTTCTTTCCGCGATTTCAGTATTTTTCTCCCAGCTTAGATCTCTAAATAAGGAATTTTTAGAGGCGGATTCCGGGATCCAAGTCCAGGATTCCTTAGATAAATCAGCTAACACTAGTTTTGTGAAAGAATATTTACAGTTCTGGAAAGGGCTTATTAGTTTTGATCTAGGAGAAACTGAATCCGGAGATCCCGTACTTTCTCATATTCTTTCTAGATTTTGGCCTACATTACATTTGGCCGGCTTTGCAGTTTTAACGGGCACATTCTTCTCCGTTTTTTTAGCATTAGTATCTCTTCTTCCTGGCTGGCGATTTTTGGGAGAAGTTTTCGGATTTATCAGTCAACTCATCCTATCCACCCCGGTATTCGTAGTTTCCGTTTTTTTATTGGTGTTTTTTTTTCTGATACTGGGCTGGTTTCCTCCCGGTGGTTACGAACCTGGGAATACAGCTTATGTGATCTTACCTGGAATTGCGCTGGGTTCTAGGGTATTTGCCAGACTTTTTATTTTTGCCTACCAATTGGCCGGGACTGAAAAAAAATCCGCGTATACGAACGTTTTGAAGGCGAGAGGATATTCGGAAAATAGAATATTGTTTAAACATATCCTACTTAAAGTTTCACCTGTACTTTTAATCCTGATCTTATTGGATCTGAGTTCTTTGCTTTCGGGTGCAATTGTAGTAGAAGAGATCTTTTTCTTTCCCGGGATCGGAAAATCCATGTATCATGCGATCCGGACTATGGATTCTGCGTTACTCTCCGCACTTTTATTTTATAGCGGAACCGTATTTTATATTCTTACCAGAGTTTCCGAAAGAGTTCGGGACGGTCTTTTAGGTTGGGAGGCAGGTGCTGCTTGAAAACTCTAAACCTGCTTCGTTATGGAACAATATCCCTATATCTAGTTTTAGTTATATTCGGAATATTATTTAAGTCTGCTCCTACTGAATTGAATTTAAAGGAATCCTTTCTTCCTCCTTCTTTTGATTTTCCATTCGGTAAGGATAGATTGGGAAGAGACGTGTTCTCTATGTTTGCCTATGGGAGTTTAGCAACTTTTTTATTCGCATTTCCGGCAAGAGTTCTTACATTAGCAGTGGCTTCTTTGATCGGTTTAGTTTCTTACACTAACCCATTTTTTAAAAAGAATATATTCTCTCCTTTGTCTTCCGTTTTTGTTTCTCTACCTTCCTTACTTTTAGCATTACTTGTGGTTCAAGTATTCGGAGCAGGGCCGGCCCCTTTGTTTTTAGCAATCGTGCTTGGGGATTGGGCCCAGGCTTATGAAACAGTTCGAGCTAAGATTGACGAGGTAAGTACAAGCGGATATGCATTGGCAGCTTCTTGTTTTGGAGCTAGTAAGTCCTATGTTTTTAGGGCACATCTTCTTCCACAGGCATTTCAAATACTGAAAGTACTTTTATTCACGGGACTTCCTGCTGTGGTAATGACTCTTGCCATATTCGGATTTTTAGGAATTTCCGCAGGCGGTTCTGTATTCGGTCCCGGCTTAGGAGAACAAATTGCATTTTCTAAAGATTATGCGCAGAATGCTCCTTGGTCTTTAGTGTTTCCTACATTGGGAATTTTAGGTTTAGTAATGACAGTAGGAGGAAAACGTTCTTGAAACTGTTATTCTTCCGAAAATTATCCGCTTATGTTTTATTGATTTGTTTGTCTCCATTGTTTGTTGGAATTCCGACATACGGGAATGGTCTAGATGAGTATTATCGTTTTCCTGAATATTCTTCTCCTGAGAAGATACAATTCGAAAAGGAAAGAAAACTTTGTATATTTCCACTTAGGAATTTATCCGGAGATACCTCTTTGGATTTTTATTCTTCCGGTTATGCTTCCGTTCTGTATTCAGGTTTAAAATCTTTAGTCCAGATCTATGACGAATCACTGATCCCAAAATCTATCCAACATCCTTTTGGTCCGAACCCTTCCGGTGTTACTTCTAATTTAAGAGAAGGAGAATGGGATTATGCCGGGCTCGAGAAATTAAAGAAGGGAGAACTTTCTTTAAATGTATCCAAAGATCCTAGATATTTAGTTTTAAAAGTACAACCTTACGAATCAGAAACCGCACCTGATGAGGGTTTTCTAATTCCTATCTCCCGAAAATACGACTGTTTCTATTCTACTTACGGAGAATTTGAGAAGAAGGGAGAAGAAATCCGAATTAGTATCCGGATGAGATCTTCTAAAGACGGATCTAAAAAGGAATTCTTTCACAAAACAAGTATTAGGCGGTCCTATCAGGAATTAGGACCGGTTATAGAAGAGATCCGCAAAACACTTATAGGGAAACATACTAAAGCACTTTCTATCAAAACCGGAAATCAATATGATTCACTTGTTTTTTTGGACGGGAATTATATAGGTAAAACCCCTTTAAAAAGAAATGATGTTCTTTCTGGTATCCATGATATTCGTATCACTAAAAACGGATATTCCGATTGGGTGGGCCAGGTAGATCTGAGAGAATCCGCTAAGGATCTGGATATCGTATTAGAAAAAGATAAAAAAGAAGGCTTCCTCTCCGCTGATTCCGACCCTCAAGGTGCTAAAGTATATTTGGGTTCGGAATACTTAGGAGTTACTCCGCTCGCAAAAGTTCCGGTCAAAATAGGTTGGAACAGATTAAGATTCGTTTTAGCCGATCATGTGGATCAGTTCAAAGGAGTGGAGATCAAAAAAGGAGAAGTTTCCGAAATTAAGGCCAAGCTGAAAGAAGGTGAGTCCGTTTCTTATTATAGAAATAAAAAGTATTTATTCTTAGATCATACTTATGATGATTTTGCGATCTATTCACTCTATGGAAGTTTGTTCTTTTATGCAGGATATTATTATTTCAATTTAAGAGCAGACCAAGCTTTGGAAAATGCAAGGCCAATGGTCCAGATCACGAATATTGTGACTCTTCAGGAATTGCAGCAATCTTCTCCGAATCTCCAAACATTTGCACTTTCCTATTTTTATCAGGAAAGTATATATAACGATGCTAGAAATAAGTCGGACTATTTCAGATCTATCTCCGGAAGATTCGGAAAACACCAAGGGATCCAAGGTGGCCTCATGTTGTATGGTATAGGGACAATGCTTCTCTTATCCGCGACGTTCTACGCTCTTGGACTAGATTCCGAAACCTTAGAAGTAGGAGTGGCTCCTGTCAAAACCATGCCTACATTCGTAAGAGGTATAGAAGGTCAGTATGAAACGGAATCTTACGCAAAATTTAATATGAGATTTTGATATATTACGCAGGTAATCAATGGATCAAACTTCTTTAAAGACGGTGGAAATTAAGGTATTTCTACCCGCAAAAAATTTCGAAATTTCTAAAAGTTTCTACGAGGAGATCGGATTCACTAAAAGATCCGAAGGTGGCGGGGTCGCTTACTTCTGCGTGGATCATTGTAGTTTTCTTCTCCAAAATTTTTATAATCAAGAGATGGCTGAAAATTTGATGATGCATCTTTTGGTAGAAGACGTATATGCTTGGCATAAAATTTTAAAAAGTAAAAATATAGAAGAGAAGTTCCAGGTAAAATTAACGGACCCGGAAGAACAACCTTGGAAGATGATCGATTTTATTCTAAGCGATCCTTCCGGAGTTCTTTGGCGTATCGGCCAAAATATTTAAGCTTTGATATAAGAGTATAATCTAAAACTTCCGAGTACTAAGATAGCTTCATCTTGTTCGGAAGTTTTTAGGATTCCTGAAAGTTTTTCAGGCGGGATAGAGTAAGATCCATATCCTTCTGGAAGTTTGAATTCTTTAGAATCTAAAAAGTACAAATTTGACTTTTGGGTTTTTGTATAATCCAAAAGTTTTTCAGCCATGGATTCTCCTTCTTTGTCTGGCAAAAATCCAGCTAAGACGGAGAATTTTTTGCCTGGGAATGCGGAAGATAAAGAAGCAAGAGTGACTCTGATTGCATCTGGGTTATGGGCAGGATCGAATACAATAAATGGAGAATCGGATATGATCTCCAATCTACCGGGCGGAAGAGGAAGTGGTTCGGTAACTACGTTTTCTGTTTTTTCGATCCCGATTTTGTTTTTGGAAATGATCTCTTCTAATCTATGTACGATAAACTTTACATATTCTCGGTTATGATCCAGATAGGATCTTCCTTCAGGCAAAGAAGGATAAAGATATAATTCCAAGTTTTTTTCGGAACAAAACTCTTTCAGTATCTTTAAGAGAGAAGGCTCCGGTTCTAATGCAAATACGATCTTAGTTCTTTCAGTTACGATCCCAAGTTTCTCTCTTAGGATCGCTTCTTTTGTATTTCCTAAAACTGCTTTATGGTCTTCTCCGATAGCGCAAATTACGAGTATATCCGGATCCGCCAGCTTAGTGGCGTCTAATCTTCCTCCTAAGCCTGCTTCGTATACTTGGACTGCAATATCCCTTTTTTCGAATAAAACGAAAGCTCCGAGAGTAAACCATTCGAACCAAGATAAAAAGGAAAGTTCCTCAGCAGTACCTTGTGTAAATAGTATATTAGAGATCTCTTTTAGATCTTCTTCGTTTACCGGATTGAAATTTGGACTAAGACGGATCCTTTCTTTTGGATCGAATAGGTGGGGGGAAGTATATAAACCTGTTTTATATCCAAGATTTGAAAAACTTCCCGCTAAAAAGTGAGAGACGGAACCTTTTCCGTTTGTACCTACTACCGAGATCCTGATTCTTTCTTTTTTCCTAGTTCTCCAACCATGTGAATCCACTAGGTTACGGAATGGATCCAGAGAATAATCCCCAAATACGTTAAAATTCCTAGTTTTCTCTAAATTGGTTAATTTGGATCCGAATTCTAAAAAATCTGGGATAGACATTTAAAGTTTTTTAATATTCTTCTTAGGCATATCCGAGTGCTTTAAGCAGTCTGGATCTTCCTTTTTCGATTAGGTCAGGGCTTAAACTAACACCAGTGAATAATCTGAATTGTTCCACTGCTTGGTAGAGAAGCATTTCTGTTCCAGGCACAATATTCGCTCCCTTCTTCTTTGCTCCTAAGACCAAGGGAGTTTCCAGAGGATTATAGACTATATCGAATACGACTTGCCCTTCTTTAAAACAAGACTCCGGGATGGCAGGTCCTGGATCTTTTCCTTTCATTCCGAGAGGAGTTGTATGAATAATGAGTGAATATTCTGAAAAATTCTTTTGTACTTCGTTTAGATCCGACGATTTGATTTTTGCGGAGGAAATTTTAGAAAGTAATCCGGTCAATTCTTCGGAAGTTTTTGAATTTCTTGCCGCAATAGTAAGATCATTTACTCCTGCTTCTTTCAATAATGTGAAAGAAATTCCTCGAGCACTTCCTCCACTTCCGATTAATAAGACTTTTCCTTTTAAACTTTCCGGAAAAGATTCTTGGATAGAGCGAACGGCACCCATTCCGTCCGTATTATGCGCGCTAATCGATCCATTTTCAAAAACTAAAGTGTTACTCGCTTTAACTGTTTGTGAGGTTTCATCCGTTTTATCTGCGAGTTGAAATGCGGTTTCCTTATGAGGGATTGTGACTGACAAACCTTTGACTCCGAACTTGGACAAAGAAAGAAGTTCCTCTTTTTCCAAAGTTTCCACTGGAAAAACCAAATAGCCGCAGTCCAGACTCAGGTCTTCATACCATGAGCTGTGTAGCAAGGGTGATAAGGTATGTGATAGGGGGTGACCTACGATCCCGAAGTATTTTGAGCTGTCTCGAAAGATTTTCAATGGGTTCCGCTTCTTTTTTACTAAAATTCTCGACTTTATCCGAAAACCCGAAAAACCTGTTAAGCAGATGGGAATCCTGGCCTCGCTCAACGATTTTCTCCCTTTACTCGGCACTCAACCCTTTTTAGTTTTAGCTTCTTCTTCGGGTTGGTGGACGACATTCACGGATATACTGTTTGTTCTGTCTATTAGTGGTGGATTAGCCTGGTATTTTTATTATTATAAAAGAAAGGATCTTTTAGGCGGTTACTGGGTAGCGTTTTTAGTCGCTATTCTGGGATCTCTGATCATTCTTTCTATCTTCCAAGACCTGATCCGAGAAGTGGTGTATTGGTTAATCTCACCAAAGATCGGAATCTACCAGGTTGCAAATGTGAATTTGATCGCGGTACTTTTGGGCGGCTACTCAATGCTCTATATTATGAACCGCATCAATCATAATAAAGAACGTAGAGACTGATTTAATCTTATTGTGATGCTTCCGGGATTCGTCTTGGAAGTATAAACCTCTAAACTTATTTCTTAAGTTTAGCTTTTTCCGCCAAAGTCATTTCGAATACTTTGGCGTATTTTAAGAAATTATAATAGAAGCCCATAATTGCGAGGATCAGTCCTCTTCTTCCGTCCAAAAATCCTAGTCTTACAAAATACATCCAAAAGGATTTGTATCCTGCTTCCAATAGGGCTAAGAATAGGCCGCTACGTTTTCCTTTCCCGAATTTTTCAGTGGCTGCAAGTTCCGAGTATCGATTAATAAAGCTAACATGATCGAATAGGTTTTCGTAAGAATAATGGAATACAGGATGTTTTAACTTTTTTCTTTTACCGGATAATTCCACTGCTTCGTGGACCTTTCCGCCCACGAATTTTCCTTTGGATTTTTGGAATAAACGTGCTCTGTAATTCGGATGCCAGCCCCCGTGTCTGATCCATTTTCCCATATACATCGTAAGTCTTGGGATTATGAATCCGTCCTCTTCAGGTTCACCGTTCTTGAATAAACTTTTGATCTCTTCTTTTAGGCCTGGAGAAAGTTCTTCGTCGGCATCCAGAGTGAGTATCCAAGGGCTTACTGCTAAAGAGATTACATGATTTTTTTGGGAAACGTAATCATCAAATTTTCGGAGAACAACCTTTGCTCCCTTTTGTTTTGCGATACTTTCAGTTCTGTCCTTGGAACCCGAATCCAATACTATGATCTCGTTTACGAAATCTAGAGAAGATAGACATCTTTCGATATTATCTTCTTCGTTTAATGTGATGATACAGGCTGAGATTGGTAACATCAAGCGCGGGAAAAATCCTGATCTCTTACGGATTTAAAATTAGACGAAAGAGGAACTTCCAATCTGGCGATGGTTACGTCTTTGCGGATGATGATCCTGAAAAAAGAAGGATCGATACCTTCTCCTTTTAGCATGATTAATATAAGTGCGAGTCCCAATCCGGCTCCTTCCGTATTGTCGGCGTTATCTAAATAGAATTGGGCGATGTCTCCGTACTGCATCCCTTTTTCTAATTTTTCTCGGAGGGATTTTTCTTCTTCTATCGTGACTGGTGTATTGTTTGTAACTTCGACCCGAATTCCGTCCATGGAATAGTCGAATGTGATCAGACAGAAATATCCCTTCTTTTTGGATTTGTTCCCGTATTCTTCCGCCATACTTTCGGAGAATAACTGCTTATATTCGGAGACTCCTTTTTTGTACTGGATAGGATTTTCTATATCGTATCCTTTTTCCTCGAAGAAGATCCTTTTTTGATTTGCCTTGCAGGCGTTGATCGATAATTCTTTTACGATAGTGTAAATCGTTGGAACAAGGGTGGGATAAGTGACCTTATCCAAGATAAGCTCGATCGCTTGTTGGATATGTTCCTCGACCGATCTGGTGATTCGATGGGTCTTTAGAGAGAGGATTCTTCCGTCCTCCACCGTAAGCCGGATATTGTCTGATATATCCCGGATTTCCTGACCCATTAACCTTGAACTTTTCGGAACTCGATTTGTTTGTCAAGAGACTCATTCTAATAGCTTTAAAAAAGGTCCGTTCTAATTCGGTCCGAATTTTGCCGAAATTCTTCCCCTATGTTTTAGGGTGCCTTCTATTTTCTTGGAACATCTATGCGGATTCCTGGTCTTGGACTGGGGCATATCTCATCCAACCGGAAACCTTGGAATATTCCGGACCCGTCCAGATCCAAGTGAAGGACGGTTTGGTGGAAAAAATCTCTTCTTCTCCCGCATCGAAGGAACCTCTGTTCATTTTACCGGGATTCTGTGATTCTCATGTAACCTTAGGAGCAAATTCTCTAGGAGGTTGGAAAGACCGTTCCGAATTGGAATCCGATCTGAAACAATTTCTGCTACATGGGTTCACTCATATCCAGAGTATTGCGGATCCTCCTTGGGCTTCCGAACTTTCCGAGATCAGAAAAAAGAATTCTCAGTATCCTAAAATTTCCGTTCTTCCTCCTGTTTTGCTTGCAGAGTCCAAAGAAATTTCCGACCCCAAAGTTTCCGGTTATAAAATCCTAAAATCACCTGAAGAAGCGATGTCTTCTGTTTCCGGTAAAAGAGGAAAGGTCCATTTATTCTTAAGGCATAATGAAGGAGAAACTTTCGAAGTGGATGGAAAACTTCTCTATCGAATGAGAAGTGAAGCGGAGAAGAATGGATTAGAATTATCTGTCTCTACTTTCGGAGAAGAATTTGCAAATTGGGAAGCTCTGTCTTCCGAAACGAAGGTGTTATATCATCCTATTCCGGAAACTTCTTCGATTCGTCCTGTCGCTCATAATTTGGTGAAACAGATCTGGGCTCCTCTTTTCGGGATCTATTTTACTAGAAAGGGAATAGGAACTTCTTCCTTTGCAGAAGAATGGGAAAAATGGACCCAATGGAGTCCGACTTTTAAAGAAAGAGCGCTGTCTAAAGAGGTACTCTCAACTTTGCCTGCACTTTCCGAGTCGGAAAGAGAAGAAGCAGAGAAAGAATACGAATCCTATCTTGCTTTCTTGAGGGCCCGCAAGAATCTGACCTTAAGGATCTTACTCGGTTCGGGTGCGGGTCATCAATTACAGTTCCCTGGAATTTCCGGCTGGAAGGAACTTAGAATTTTATCCGAACTTCTGGGACCCAAAGAAGCATTGAGAGCGGCAACTGAAACCACCTGCCAATATTTGGGGGCGGCTCATGAGGGGAAGATCCGCGTAGGAAAACCGGCTCATCTTTTGGTTTTTAGAGAAGACCCTCTCCAAAATTGGGATAAACTAAAAACATTAAGAACGGTTGTTACGGAGAGAGTGAAAACAGAGATCTCATCTCCGCCGGAAAAAAAGAAAACTAAGGGGCAGAAACGATGAAAGAAGATCAAAAAGAACTGTTTCAAAAATTGCTGGACGAAAGTTTCAGGAAAAAAGCGGCTTTAGAGCCCGGAGCAAAAGTTTCTGCGTTAGTCACTAGTTCTAAATCGGATTACGTTTTTATAAAGGTCCAAGGAGCAGGTATCTCCGGGATTATCGCCGCAGACGAATTTACGGAAGCTCTCCCGAAACAGGGAGAAACTATCGAGGCGTATTTTTTACAGGAATCTTCCGGAGACCAATATTTCACCACTTGTTTAAACGGAGATACAATCTCCAAAGATATGGTATCGGTAGCTCATACTGCCGAGATCCCTGTCTTAGGCCATATCGTAGGGGAGAATGAAGCCGGCGTAGAAGTCAAGTTAGGCGAACAAACCGGCTTCTGCCCATTTTCCCAATTAGATCCTGAACTGAAAAAGCAGAATAACGGAGTAGGCAAAAGGGTTCGTTTCCTCATTTCAGAAGTAGGAAATAAGGGAAAGATCATCGTTTCCCAAAAGAAAATCGCAGATAAGGAAAGAGAGGCTAAAATTTCGGTCCTGAAAGGAGAATTGAAGCCCGGAATGTTCGTTACCTGCAAAGTCAAATCCGTCCATACTTTCGGATTAATTGTAGAAGCAGATGGACTTACCGCACTTGTTCCAGCATCCGAGGCCACTTTCAAAAAAGGAGCGGATCTTTCTAAAGATTTTCATCCTGGCCAAGTTCTGAGAGCAAAAGTTTTAAAATTAGATTGGGAAGAAGGAAAACATAGTTTTACTGTTAAGGATTTTCTAAAAGATCCTTGGGCCCAAAATGTTCCATTTAAAGAAGGTGATTTGGTCACCGGAACGGTAGAAAGTGTGAAACCTTTCGGAGTATTCGTAAAATTGAATGAACATTTTTCCGGACTGGTTCCCAATAGAGAGACTGGATTACAAAATCGTATCCCTGCTGCTCAACATTTCAAGATAGGCGATTCAGTTTCCGCATTTGTAACAGAAGTGAATCCCACAAAAAGACAGATCTCTCTTTCTCTTATAAAAGCGAAAGAAGTTCAGGAAAGACTGGATTATAGCGGATATCTTTCCGAGGAAACTTCTTCTACCGGATCTTTCGGAGCGATTCTTGCAAAATCCTTAAACAAAGGACAGAAAAAGGGATAAATGGCTCTTCGGATAGCGCTGTATAGACCGGAGATACCGCCCAATACGGGAAATATCGCCCGACTATGCGTCGCCTTAGGAGCGGAGTTGCATATCGTAGGAGAACCTGCCTTCGAGTTGTCTGAAAAAGCGGCAAGAAGAGCAGGGTTAGATTATTGGGATAAACTAAAATTGACCCTCCATCCAAGTTGGGTGGATTTCTCAAAATCTTTGGACGCCGATTCCAAATTATATTTAATATCTACTAAGGGTGAAGTTTCTTATACAACTCCTCAATATGGGGAGAATGACGTATTTTTATTCGGAAATGAAACATCAGGATTGCCTCAGGAAATTTTTCAATCCGAGATCCCTAACGGAATCCTAAGAATTCCGATGGAAGAAGATTGTAGATGTTTAAATTTGAGTAACGCAGTCGCGGTAATCGCATACGAGGCATTACGCCAAATCCGTCGTTGGTGAATCGGAAACTGTCTTCCGAAAAAAATCGGATTTACACCCCTCGAAAAAACCAGTCCTATGGAAAAATATGGGAATGTCCTTTTCCCTAGGAGAGATAGAAACCCGCATTCGGGAACTCCTAGCAAACGGTTTAACAGGTAATTCCCAGGATTTCCATGCGTGGATCCGTATGGACACTCTCCGAAAATTCAGAGAAGAACCTTCCTTCTCACCTGACTGGGTTCCAAAAGTTCTAGACGAACTTGTTACCTCCGGAGAAGCAGCAAAAAGTAAATTAGATCCTAGAGAATATACTCTCTCCGCTGAATCTTCTCTCCGTAAAAAAACTTCTAAGAATGAAGAGTATCTTCTTCTTGGCCGCACAGAATTCCAACCAATGCAATATGTTCGAAGCAGAATGGAATCTTTCTTAAGAGCCAACGGAATAGACGAGGACATGATTGTGGACCTGACTATCGGTTCCATCGAGGCAGTGGAAAATGCCGTCAAATACGGTGACGGTGGAAATGTAGAAGTCGCCTATACAATCGAAAAAAGTGGAATTTTTAAGATCCGACTGGTGAACAACCTAAGAGAATTGAATATCGAAGAAGATATAGAAAGGGGAAAATTTTCTTCCACAGCCACTCTCATGAGAGGGATGATGGTAATGCAAAAATTATTCGATAAAATGGATCTGGAAATCTTAGAGGATAAGAGACAGGCCTTATTTATGGCCGAAAAAATCCTTCCGAAGTAAATTCCGCAGTTTTTTAAGTTTTACACTTCTTCGATTTTCGGGTCTTTCTTTCTAAGAGTATGTCTTCGATATTTAAAATTCATTCTAACTACAAAGCAGCCGGGGATCAAGTCCAAGCTATAGAAAAAATAGGCCAGGCATTCAATAAGGGAGAAGATAAGGTCACCTTAGTGGGTGTGACCGGTTCCGGAAAAACATTCACCATGGCACAGGTGATTGCAAATATGGGACTTCCTACCTTGGTCCTGTCACATAACAAAACTTTGGCGGCTCAATTATTCCGAGAGTTTAAGGAGTTTTTCCCTGAGAATGCGGTAGAATATTTCGTTTCCTATTACGATTACTACCAACCGGAGGCTTACGTACCTTCTTCGGATACTTTTATCGAAAAAGATATGTCAATGAACGAGGAGATAGACAAGCTCAGGCTTCGAGCTACTTCTTCTTTGTTGGAAAGAGACGATGTGGTGATCGTAAGTTCCGTCTCTTGTATTTACGGTTTAGGGTCTCCGGAAGAATATGTGAACTCGGTCGTCGCATTACAAAAAGGAGATATTATAGATAGAGATCAGGTCATTCGTAAACTTCTTCATATACAATACAATCGTAACGATACCGATTTCTCCCGCGGGAATTTCAGAGTTAGGGGAGATTCTATCGAAGTTTATCCTGCATATCACACTGATGCTTTTCGGATCGAATTTTTTGGAGACGAAGTGGATTCGATTTCAAGAATTCATCCGGTTACTGCTCAGGTAATCGCTAAACAGGAAAAATGTTTTATCTATCCCGCAAAACACTTCATCATGTCTCCTCCTTTGATAAAGGACGCAGTCAAAAGAATTAAAGATGAGATGGCGGAACAAGAGATCAAGTTCACCAAAGAGAGTAAATTTTTAGAAGCACAACGTATCGTATCCAGAACAAATTACGATATGGAAATGCTCCAAGAAATGGGATATTGTAACGGGATTGAAAATTATTCCCGTCATCTCACCGGAAGAAAAGAAGGAGAAAGACCTGCTTGCCTTCTAGATTATTTCCGCGGAGATTTTTTACTTATAGTGGATGAGTCTCACGTAACAATTCCTCAGGTGGGTGGAATGTTCGCAGGAGATAAAGCACGTAAACAAACTCTGGTGGATTTTGGATTCAGATTACCTTCCGCCTTAGATAACAGACCTTTAAACTTTACGGAATTCGAATCTTTAACTCCTAAAACTCTTTATGTATCTGCAACACCTGCGGAATACGAATTGGAGAAGAGTAAAACAAGAGTAGAACAGATCATTCGTCCTACAGGACTTTTAGATCCGAATGTAGAAGTTCGACCTACCAAAAACCAAGTCGAAGACCTCCTTGTTGAGATCCGAAAAAGAATAGATCTGGGTGAAAGGGTCTTAGTTACCACTTTGACCAAAAAGATGTCGGAAGACCTCTCCGATTATTATAAAGAGCTAGGACTGAAAGTTTCTTATCTACATTCCGAGATAGAAACCTTAGAAAGGATAGAGATTATCCGGGATTTGAGAAAGGGAATTTATGATGTTCTAATAGGGATTAATCTTTTGAGAGAAGGTTTAGATATCCCTGAGGTCTCTCTTGTTGCCATTTTGGATGCAGATAAAGAAGGTTTTTTAAGAAATTATAAATCTTTAATACAAACGATCGGTAGGGCCGCGAGAAATATCAACGGAACTGCAGTATTGTACGCCGACAAGATGACTGATTCTATGACGAGAGCCATAGAAGAGACCAAAAGAAGACGAACGATCCAGGAAGAACATAACCTGAAATATAGGATCTCTCCTCAAACGATCAAAAAGGAAATTGCCGATATGATCGAAAGAACAGAAAAAGAACTGGCTCCTGAAGAATATGCGGCGGAAGAGATCAATAAAAAGTTCAGAGAGAAAAACTTCTCTTCTAAAGAAGAAATGAAAGAGAAAATCAGAGAAGAAATGTTAAAAGCAGCCAAAGAATTGGATTTCGAGAGGGCGGCACTTCTCCGAGATAAAATGCTTACGATCAAAGCGACTCCTACAGAGGAAAAATGAGATTAGACATTACACTTATCACTATAATTGCCACGGGAGCCATAACCCTTTATACATTGTATGTGGATCAGAATCTTTTAGACAAACTGATCCTGAGACCTTTTCGAGATTCTAAAGAAGGGAACTATTATACATTGGCTACCAGTGGGTTTGTTCACGCGGATTTTACTCATTTATTGTTTAATATGCTGACCCTTTATTTTTTCGGAAGGCATGTGGATATGGTGCTCGGGCCTTTGGGGTTTATGGGATTGTACTTAGCAAGTATCCTGATCGCAAATCTGGTCTCTTTTCAGAAAAATAAAGCGGATGAGAATTATGCAAGTTTAGGTGCCTCGGGCGGGACTTCGGGGATCGTATTTGCTTCTATCTTATTCTATCCTTATTCTAAAATTTTCTTTTTCTTTATTCCGATCCCTATACCTGGGCCTATATATGCGATCTTGTATTTGGCGTATTCTTATTACGCTTCTAAAAACAGACAGGATGGGATCAATCACGATGCTCACTTTTATGGTGCGCTCACTGGACTAGCGGTTGCAATCTTAGTACAACCGCTTTCATTGATTGCCTTTGTCCAATATGTGCTGAGTGCGTTTATATGAATTTTTTCTAAAATGCGAAAGGGTCAGCCTCCTTTCGCGATTTTGTCCTTTATAAAAGCCTTAAACTTATCTGAACCGAAACTAACATCCATTTTGATGATCTCAGGGGCGAGATAAGGATGTTTTTTCATAATATATTCTTCGATCGCTGCATACTTATCTGCTTTTGCTTTTAGAAGAATTTTGTTTTCGGAATCGATTGTGAGCTTTCCTTCCCATTGGTACAAAAGAGCTACTTCAGGGAAGATGGTGCCGCTCACAATGATCCCAAGCTGAAGCATTTCTGCGATGTATTCTTCCGCTAGGTCACGATCTGCCAGAGTAGTGAAGACTAAAATTTCTTGAGATGAAGACATGGTTCCTCCGAGAAAAAGGAGGATAAGAAGTATTCATTCTTTGTCCAGTCTTTCTTTGGAAAGATCGGATCAGTATCTGGGAGCGTTGGGATCCGAATAATTTCCTTTTCCGGAATTAGGCATAGAGCCTCTGGAGCTAGAAGGAGTATAATCATCACAAAGATTGCCGCATCTTGCTATACAATCTTCTCTCTTACGATCCACAGTGACTGCAGTAAAAACAGTTTCTACCTTCGGGATAGGATATTGGGTCCAGCATTGGCTTTTACAGTTTCCATATTTGGCGGCACAATTCCGAGCAGTGTTCTGATCGGACCCTGCCGAGATCATCATATCGAAAAGTTCCTGCTCTTCTCTAGTTTTGAATTCGCCCTTTTTGCCTCTTTTGGATAATTCTTGTTTGCTCAGGTTGGCATTTTCCGCTTCCGGAAAATCTTCTACAGAAGCTTTTCCTTTAATCTTTCCTGATTCGTCGGAACTCCAATCTACTGCGAAAAAGCAGTTTAGAATAAAGAAGAACAGTAATATTCCGAATTTAATTTTCATCAGAACTCTAAAAACTAGACCTTTGGGATTAGGATTAACCAAATATTTTCGTCGGTTAACAAATAAATACATAATTTTTGCGCTCTTTTATACTGAAATCGGCTGGAAAAAAATTTCCAAACAAGGTCTCAATAGTATTGAATGTAGGATAACCTACAATAGAGTCTGTCTAAGTAGTACTTAAGACCTAAGAAATCGATTGGAGGGTCTTTTTAGTGAGTAGTTTTTTTACAAGTACATCAGTAAAACGTTTCTTTCTTCTCTCCTTACTTATTCTTTTTATTTCTAATTGTAGCGCCCTGGATTGGGGCTGGGTAAGACTTCCTTCCGGACTTGCCTGGGATCAAAACGAAACCTTAGATAGGAACCCAGTCGAAGGTTTCCGAGTAGAGTTCCCGGAAGAATTGGGCCTGGATTCCAGACCTTTGGTGGAATTTTCCAAAAAGCTGAGAAAGGAAAAAACGGAAGTCCGCTCTCTTCTTATCTTGAAAGAAGGGAACCTGGTATTTGAAAGATATGCCGGAGGGATCTCGCGAAATCATAATCATAATATGTATTCTGTGACCAAATCAGTGGTCTCCATGTTATTAGGGATTTGTTATACGAATGATTGTGGGGTGGATTTAGAGGACAGTCTTTCCACTGCCGAGTCCAGTTTACCTGGCCTTCTTCCTTCCGAATTAAGAGGAAAAGAATCGATCAGGCTCAAAGATGCATTACGTATGAGTTCCGGAATGGGATGGGATTCATTTCCTAAAAAAGAAGATATTAGAACTGACGCAGACCCGCTTGCGATAGCCTGGATCCCCGCGGTATCTTCCGCACCCGGAACTAAATTCGAATATTCTAATGGAGATACCCAATTAGTCGCGGGTTATTTGGAAGCTAAGACGGGCAAAACATTATATGAATATTCTAAGAACACTGCATTCTCCTGGTTAGGTTTTAAGGGAGAAGAATGGAATACATCCAAATCCGGCAGACAGACCGCAGGTTTTGGACTTCGCCTAAGGCCTATCGATATGGCAAAGTTAGGACAACTTTATCTGGACGGAGGGAAATGGTATGGTCGTCAGGTATTAAAACCTGAATGGATCGCCATGACCTTAGAACCTGGAGTGGAAAAAAGATACGGACTACAATTCTGGCTTCATGAATTCGAAGGAAAGCCTAGTTTCATGGCGAATGGAAAAGGTGGTCAGTTCATTTATGTGATCCCTCATCGTAAGATCGTTTTAGTGATGACCAGTGCGATCTGGGACAAGGCGCCTGACTTAGTCTTAACTTCTGCCTTAGATGCGATCAAGGCCTCTTTGGTATCTACGGATAAAATCCCTTCTCCAGATAGGGAAGAAGCTCTTCTAAGAGAATTAAAAATATCTGCCAGAACTTCTTTAGACCCTAAGCTTAAAGAAGGAGCAGATGAAACAAGGATTGCAGCGGAACCAGGGATGAAACAAAATCATCCTTAAATGAAGACTGTTCTAATCCCAATCCCTCAAATCGATTTCGATCCTACAGAAGTATCCGTTCCTTGGAAGGTCCTAAAAGAAAACGGATATAAGATCATATTTGCAACCCCAAGTGGAACCTCCGGCGAAGCCGATTTCAGAATGGTAACCGGAAAAGGTTTAGGGATTCTTTCTCCCGTTCTAAGAGCAAAGAATGATGATGTACTTCTTTATAGAGAATTAGAAAAATCGAATGAATTCCTGAATCCTAAAAAATACGAGTCTGTCAAATCAGACCATTTTGATGTTCTACTTCTACCCGGAGGACATGCAAAAGGAATGAGAGTCTATCTGGAATCCGAATCTTTGCAGATATTAGTGGGCAATACATTCGCAGAAGGAAAACCGGTGGCTGCAATTTGCCATGGTGTGCTTCTCGCCGCAAGATCCAAAAACCCTAAAACAAAAAAGTCCAGCTTATATGGACTAAAAACCACAGGACTTTTGAAATCCCAGGAACTTCTGGCCTGGAATTTAACTCGAGCTTGGCTTGGGGATTATTATAGAACTTATCCTACACCATTGCAGGATGAGGTTGTTTCCTTTCTGGAATCCAGCACGGATTTCCAAGAAGGGCCAATGCCTATTGCAAGAGACAGTTTCGCAAATATTAAACCGGGGTTCAGTGTTTTAGATAAGTCTTATCTTTCCGCAAGATGGCCTGGAGATGCACATAAGTTTGCACGAGAGCTTCCTGAATTCTTCGGATAATTCTGGTTTTTGATTTTCCTTTAATATAGCCTAAGCATATTGACTATAGAGAGTTCTAATTCTAAGCTCTCTACTGATAACCAAATGAGTTCCAAAGAGCATTACATTTTTCTGGATGTGGGAGATACTCTCCTAACGATGAAAAAGCCTGCAGGAGAAGTGTATTTCGAAGTTCTGAAAGAATTCGGATTGGATGGCTCCAAACATCCAAACGGTTATATGGAAAGGGCCTTTCGTAAGGCATATGCCCACATGACGCGTCATCCACTCCCGGATTTCAAAGATAAGTTCCATGCTCATGCGGATGGAAGCGAAGGCTGGTGGAGAGAATTATTAGGCTTCTTCTTAAAAGAAATAGGATCCGATTTGGAACCAGATCCTATTTTCCAATCTATATTCAAACGTTTTGATGAACCTTCGGTCTGGGAAATAGATCCGGGTTTTTATGAGTTAGTAGAATTTGCGAAGCAAAGAGGTTCCGGCCTTGGGATCATCTCCAATTGGGATCATAGACTCAAACAATTATTGGCGAGTGTAGGAGTTCTGGATTATTTTTATCCGGTAATAGTTTCTGCAGAATTCGGATACGAAAAACCTTCTCCTTTGATATTCCAAGAAGCGGAGAAGTTAGCGGGACTCTCTCCAGACAAACTGGTTTATTGTGGTGATAAGGTGGAGTTGGATATTGTGCCAACAAGATCCAGAGGATGGACTGCATTTCATAAACATGCGGAAGGAGATATCCGAGACCTAGGAGAACTTACCTCCATATTAAAAAAAAGGTAGTTTATTCCCTTTCCAATTCTTTTCTTCCTCCAAACAAGTCTAACCGAATACAAAAAGAATCGAGTTAGAATAAAAATGAAAGTACTCGCCGTCTCCGGAAGTTTAAGAAAAGGTTCTTCCAACACAGCCTTATTACTCGCAGCAAAAAGGATCGCAAATGATTCTTTGCAAATCACACTCGCAGATCCTATAGATCGGATCCCTCACTTTAATCCCGACTTAGATACGGATTCTCCTCCTAAAGAAGTACAAGAATGGAGAAGAGAACTCAAAGAAGCTGATGCAATTCTTTTTTCCAGTCCTGAATATGCATTTGCGATCCCAGGTGTTTTGAAGAATGCATTGGATTGGATCGTATCAAGTGCGGAACTTTATGGAAAGCCGGTTGGGCTCATCAACGCATCTCCGGGTTATGGAGGAGCCTCCAAAGCACAGGAAGCTTTTTTACATTTATTGAATGTACTCACAGTGAAAATAAACGATGATTGTGTCTTAAGTATTCCTTCCGTGAATAAGAAAGTGGATCCGGAAGGAAATATCATGGATGAGCAAACTGAAAAAGAGCTCAAGAGCTGCTTAGAAAGCCTGGAACGTTTGATCCAAGATTCTAAACTTTCCTGATTTTCCAGGATCGGTACAGTGTAAATGGCCCTAAAAGGATATAAAAACGTTAGAAAAGGGAAGAAAATCCCTCAAAAATCTGCTTTATTGTTATAAATCTTATATTTTAAATAAATATTCTGTTATAGTGAATAAAATTCTTGCAATATCCGGATAAGTTGGGCATAACTGAAATCAGGAGTATCGATTATGGCACTTAGATTAGGTGATGTGGCCCCGGATTTCCAGGCAGAAACTTCCGATGGACCGATAGAATTTCATAAATATTTGGGAGAAGGTTGGGGAATTTTATTCTCTCACCCGAAAGATTATACTCCCGTTTGCACCACAGAACTTGGTTACGTTGCGAAAATTAAACCTGAATTCGAAAAGAGAAATGTTAAGGTTCTCGCGTTATCCGTGGATCCGGTAGACTCACATAAAGGTTGGATCGGAGATATCAACGAGACACAAAATACCACTGTAAACTATCCTATCATTGCGGATGCGGACAAAAAAGTTTCCGGTCTTTATGATATGATCCATCCGAATGCGAGTGAGACCACGACTGTTCGTTCTGTATTCGTAATCGGTCCGGATAAAAAAGTGAAACTAACTTTGACTTATCCTGCATCGACTGGAAGGAACTTCGATGAACTTTTGAGAGTGATTGATTCTCTACAATTGACAGCGAATTACAGTGTTGCTACACCTGCAAACTGGAAACATGGAGAGGACGTGATCATTGTTCCTTCCGTTTCTGATGAAGATGCTGAGAAAAAATTTCCGAAAGGTTTTAAGAAAATTAAACCTTATCTGAGATATACTCCTCAACCGAATAAGTAAGTAAGAAACATATTCCAGTTTCAGAAAGGAGTCTTCGGACTCCTTTTTTATTATATTCTATTTTTATAAAGTTTTTCTGGAATATTGATTCCGGAAAAAATTTTTTCTAATAAAAAGTACACGCGGAAATCATTATTCCGAACCCGAGCCCAATAACGGGGAAATTCGAATTGCAAGCTTCTCCGTAAGGAGCATAATTATGGCAATGCCTATGTTTCGCAGAATACCGCGAAAATTGGAAGAAGTATTGGGTGACGAAGGGACGGATGAATTTATTGATTTTATCAACGATTCTTTCTCGGCCAATAAGGAGAATGTGGTGGAACTCGTTTCAGATAGATTTGAGAAAAGACTTTCGGAAGAATTGAATGCACTCCGTACGGAGGTAAAAGAAGATATTGCCGAACTCCGACTGGAGTTAAAAGCAGATATCGCGGGATTGCGAATAGAAATGACAGAGTTCAAAATGGAAGTTAAAGAGGAAATCTCCGCACTAAGAGTCGAAATGAAAACCGAATTCGCAGAAATCTACAAACTTATTTCTGCACAGACAAGATGGATGTTGGGTGCTATCGTAGCTTTGACCGGGATTTTTTCGATCATAGTTAAACTGTAAATTCACGAAAGAGTTTTAAGATTTGGAAAGTCTTGCAATGGATCTAGCTGCGATTTCTTTTCTAAGATCTTGTGACTTTTTCTTAGAAGCTATAGTTTCTAAAACCAGATCGGGTTTCGCTGTTTTGGGATGCCCGCTTAAAAAAGGAGGTTCTGGATTGTATTCGATCATAAGTTGGATTTCTTCTGCCGCTTTTTGTCCTTGGATCTCCGCTACAACTTGGAGTGCAAAATCGATCCCAGCGGTGACTCCTCCTCCGGTAATTCGATCTCTATCGATTATTACTCTATCTTCTTTCACATCGATTTCCGGAAAAAGTTTTAGAACGTCCAAGGAGAGCCAATGCGTGGTCGCTTTGTATCCGTTTAATAAACCGGCGGCCGCCAAAACTAAAGAACCAGTGCAGACAGAACTAACGTATTTGGAGGTTTTAGATTTTTCTTTCAACCAGTTCAGGACCTTTTCATTTTCCATGAGCCGATTTATGCCGAGTCCACCCGGAACTAAGACCAAATCCAAATCTATATTTTCATCCAGAGTTTTGTCGGGAAGAATAGGAAGTCCTCTTTCGGAAGTAATTGGTTCTTTGGTTTCTGCAATTACGTAAACTTTGGAATTTTTCATTCTGGAAAATACTTCGTAAGGACCTACAAAATCCAATGGAGTTAGATCCGGAAAAATAAGTAATCCGATATTGAACGTTTCTTGCATAGATATATTGGATATGACTAGGAGAAGTCTTCAAGTCGAATTCGAAGGAAAATTTTAGAGGAGTTGGGACGAGATCTTCTTTCTAAAATTCAAATAGGAGAGAAGGTCCAGTGTTGATAAAAATCAATTAGACAATCCTCGTTTGAATATCCTAATTTGGTATATTCTGAATTGGGAAGTAGAATTAGCTTCGCTTGGCTAAAACAATCTACACCGAAGAATACAAAATTTTCCAAAAGTTGCTTAAGAAAGCACGGGAAGAGGCAGGCCTAACTCAAGTGGATGTTGCCGAGGCACTTAAAACACCTCAATCTTTCATTTCTAAAATCGAGGCGGGAGACAGAAGGATAGACGTTATCGAGTTCTGGAACCTGGCAAAACTATATAAAAAGCCAGTGGAATTTTTCTTCAAGTTCGATGACAAAGCAGAACTTAAATCCAAGAAAAAGGCTCTCAAAGCCGCAAGTTCTACTAAAAGAAAGTCCAAATAAAATTTCTTTTCGACCTGTTTGACTTCCAACCAAATATCTTTCTTGGAAAAGAATAGCCAAGAACCACGGTTCTTCTAAAAAATACCGTGCCTTTAGGCAAAAAGCTAAATGAAACAGAATCGAATTGAACGTTCTTGGATTTACTTTGTAGTCCTGATCTTAACTGCATTTCTTTCCTTTTGGATGGGAAGACTTGGTTTAGAAAATATGGAAATACCTTTTTCGGATATTGGCTCTAAAACCGAAGGTGTTGCCGATTCTCATTATTTCGCCAGACCTAGACTAATTCTCAAAAATGTTCGATTTTATTGGCAGAAGGATATTTTCGTGGAGGCGAATCGTCTTTCCTTGGAAGCAATTCCTAAAAGCGGAGAAATTCTTCCTTTCGATCGACCTGAACTTTTTACTCTCAAAATCCTAAACGGAAATATTCGGATCTCTTTTGAAAGTTTGGAAAAACTGATAAATGGAAAATTATTCTCTTTTCCCGAATCAACTCTTCGTAAAATTAAACTTCGCCCAATTTTTCATAATGGCAGTTGGAAACTTAAAATTTCAGGAGAGGTCAAATTTGTAGTCTGGGTTTCCTTTGAAGGAATTGCAACTGTCAAGATCGATCCCGAGTCCGGTAGAATCCTGGTAGAGAATGAAACCGTTCGAGCATTATTAAATCCTTATACAAAAGAACTTTTAAATACTGTAGGTGTTTCCATCGAGGACTTAGTCCGTTTTCCCAAGGGGAGGGGGTTGATCTTTTCCGGAAACAAGGTGTTTTTTGAACCTTTTTCCGTTTTCCCTGATCCTGAAGTAGAAGGTAGGATTAAAGATCTTAAATTGGATGAAAATGCCCTAGGCATCGAATTCATTTCGGAACAAGAGGTTCCCTCTCCCAAAACAAATTCTAAAAATTATATTTATGTTACCGGCGGAAAATTACTTTTCGGAGGGATTCAAGTTCACCAAGGCAGGGTCTTACTCCAAGACAGGGAAGAATCCTCTCTGTTCGAGTTCTGCTTTTCAGAATATAAAAAGGCATTGTCTCTCTCCAATGTAAAAATGGAGGAAGACGGACGTATCCTTATCTTTATGCCAGATTCTCCTCCTCTTGATTGATTCATTAATAAATAAAATATTTCCAATTTTATAAAAATTTCAAAATTCAGGAACGTTCTTCTTCGAACTCGGTCCTCTTGTTGAAGAGGATGTTTATGAATCTTTTCACTTCCAAACTTACATTCATTCCTTTTTACGTTAGGAGTGGTTTGCTCCTTATGGCGATTTTTTTAACGAGTTGTATTTCTCCTCAGTATGCAGGTGGAGGAGGAAGTCCTTATCCTTCCGATTTTGTTTATAAAGGGGATCTATTCGGTTTACAGAATTGTTTGAGGGCCGGTTATTCCGTGGACACAAGAGATCCATTCACTAGAAATTTTACTCCCTTGATGATAGCAGCCAGAGAGGGAGAAGTAGAGATCGCAGAATTTTTAGTCAGAAGCGGCGCAGATATCAATGCTAAAACCAGGGATGGACATACTGCTCTCATGATGGCAGTTTATAATCGGAACTTGGATATAGTAAAACTTCTTCTGAAGAATGGCGCGAATGTGAATATTAAAAGTAAACAAGGTCATACTGCATTTTCAGAAGCAAGTTTAGAAGAATCCATCCAGATCAAAGAACTACTTCTTCCTTATGAAATCGGTCCAAAAAAATGAAATCTGCATTTCAGATCGTGTTGGTTCTTCTCTTTTTGGAATCTTGTATGAATGACGATCGTTGTACGAGAGATTGTGATAAAAACTTTTCCATCTGTCTATTGCTCGCAACCAATGAGAATTCTCTTGGGATTGGATTTGTTTGTAAAGTTGTCTGCGATAATTGTAAATCTGGCTGCTATACCCTAACGTCTTCTTCCGGAGGGAGAAACTCTAGTACTTCCAGAGGAGGTTCTGGTGGAGGAGGGGGC